>JBEIGR010000314.1:0-6694 GCA_040381795.1 Verrucomicrobiaceae bacterium
GATGGCGATGGAGACGATGCCGGTGGATCGGGCTTGGCTGGACATTGGGGCGCGAATCAAGCCCGGAGCCTGTGTGAAAGCAAGATGTGCCGCGTGACAGCCCGGTGAATTCGCGATGAAGGCCGCCGCGTTTGCCACTTCTCAAACGTGGCCTAGGATGCGGCGATGATCGAAATCACGAAAAAGCCCTTCGGAAAGCTCGCAGACGGCCGCGAGGCCTCGCTTTACCTCCTCAAAGTGCCCGATGGCATGAGCGTAGCTTTGACAGACTTCGGCGCCACCCTCGTGCAACTGCATGTGCCGGACCGCCGGGGCGTGCTCAAGGATGTGACGCTGGGTTACGATGAGGTTCGCGGCTATGAAGAAGGTCGCTCGCACTTTGGCTGCACCACCGGCCGCTATGGCAACCGCATCTGCGATGGTTGCCTGCCAGTCGGCGATGAGGTGTACCAGCTCGAGCGGAATGACGGGCAGCAGCACCTGCACGGCGGCGTGACCGGCTTTGGGCAGTTTCTTTGGGAAGCGGAGATCGTCACGGATGGTGTCCGCTTCTCCCGCGTGAGTCCGCATGGCGAGGAAGGATACCCTGGGAATCTCACCGTCCATGTCACCTTCACGCTGACCCCCGCCAACGAACTCTCGATCCGCTACGAGGCGGTGACGGATGCTCCCACGCATGTGAATTTGACGAATCACGCCTACTTCAACCTCGCCGGGCATGACGCGGGCACCATTCTTAATCACAAGCTCTGCCTCGCTGCGAAGGCCTTCATCCCCGTGGACGACACGCTCATCCCCACCGGTGAGATCGCGGATGTGGAAGGCACTGCGCTCGACTTTCGTGATCCCACCCGCATTGGCGACCGCATCGACTCGACCGAGCCGCAGATGGTGCTGGGTCGCGGTTACGATCATTGTTACGTCGTCGATGGTCGCCCGGGCACGCTACGGCTGGCTGGAAGCCTCGTCGATCCCTCCAGCGGTCGATTGATGGAGGTGCTCACCACCGAGCCGGGCATGCAATTCTACTCCGGCAACTTCCTCGATGGCACGCAGATCGGCAAAGGCGGCGCGAAGCATCCCTTTCGCGGTGGCTTGTGCCTCGAAACGCAGCATTTCCCCGATTCACCGAATCAGCTGGCGTTTCCCAGCACGCTGCTCGTTCCTGGCGACCGATATGAGACAGAGACGATCTATCGCTTCACCGTCCTGCCCTGATCGGAGGGTGGAAAGCCGATAGGCACCGGTGGTAAGTTTGCCGCGCTGCCTTCGTCTTCATGCCACAACCATGAAGCACCTCCTGCTGGCCTTTTCGTCATTCGTCCTTCTGCATTCGTCCTTTTCGGCGCAGCCGAACATCCTCGTCATCCTCGTCGATGACATGGGCTTCAGCGATCTCGGCTGCTACGGCTCGGAGATTCCCACGCCGAATCTCGATGCGCTGGCAGCGGGTGGTGTGCGCTTCACGCAGTTTTACAACACCGCCCGATGCAGCACCACGCGTGCGGCGCTGATGACCGGTTTGTATCCGCATCAGGCCGGCATGGGTTTTCTCGATGCTTTGAAGCTGCCGGAGTCCAAGGGCACTCACGCAAAGCTCGATGACCGCTGCGTGACGATGGCGGAGGTGCTCGGCACAGCGGGCTATCACACGTCCATCGTCGGCAAATGGCACTTGGGGCAGCAAAACGGCACGCCGCCGTGGGAGCGTGGCTTTCAGCGCACGGCGACGACGCAGTTTGGCGAGCTGTATTTCCCGAAGGAACACAGCAAAGATCTCTGCAAGTGGGTTTACCTCGATGGGCGGAAGGTCGCGGCCGATTCACCAGAGGTCGGCAAAGGCGAATGGTATTCCACCTTCATGTTCACCGAGTGGGCACTGAAATTTCTCGATGATGCCAAAGCGAGCGGAAAGCCCTTCTTCCAATACTTCGCCCATGGGGCACCGCATTTCCCGCTGAAGGCTCCGGCGGAGGTGATCGCGAAATATCGTGGTAAATACAAAATCGGCTGGGACAAGCTTCGCGAAGCTCGCCACCAAAAACAGATCGAACTCGGCATCGTCGATGCCAAATGGCCGCTCTCGCCGCGTCCGGCGGATGTGCCCGCGTGGGATTCGCTCAGTGCGGAAGATCAGGACCGCTACGATCACCTCATGGCCATCTACGCCGCCATGCTCGACTGTGTGGATCAAAGCGTCGGCCGCATGATCGCGGGATTAAAAGAACGCGGCATGTTCGACAACACGCTGATCTTTTTCATGAGCGACAACGGTGGCAATGCTGAGGGCGGCCCACGCGGCATCACGCAGGGTGAGGTGCTCGGCGGCCCGGAAAGCCATGTCTTCCTCGGCATGACCTGGGCCACGCTGAACAACACACCCTTCCGCCGGTATAAACACTTCACGCACGAAGGAGGCATCAGCTCGCCCCTCATCGCTCATTGGCCCGCCGGCATTCCTGCGGCCCGAAATGGCAAGCTAGAGCACCAACCTGCGCATCTCATCGACATCATGGCCACCGCTTGCGGCGTGACTGGAGCCGTCTATCCCGCCGAGTTCAAAGGGCACAAGATTTTACCCGCGGAAGGCCTCTCGCTCATCCCCGCGATCCACGGCGAGCCGCTGCATCGCGTGAAGCCGATCTTCTGGATGCACGAGGGCAATCGTGCGCTGCGCACCGGCCCGTGGAAGCTCGTGAAGAAATTCAAAGGCCCGTGGGAGCTCTACCACATTGACGACGACCGCACCGAGCAGCAGGACATCATCGGCAAATTCCCCGCCCTCAGCCAGCACCTCATCCGCCAGTGGGAAGACTGGGCCGCCAGCAGCTTCGTCGATGAATGGATCGGCGAAGCCCGCAACGACTGGGGTGAGGAGCCTCGCCGCGAAGGGCAGCCGAAGAAGAAAGCCAAGTGACCCTTACATTTGTTGTTCACAGTCACTTCTCTCGCCGTCAGCGGAGCGGTAAATTTGCGGTGGCATTGACCTTGGCTAGTCTTACAATCGCAGCTGTATGACCACCGCCCCGACATCCCATATTGAAAGCGTCGTCGCAGACGTGCGTGCCCGCCGTGCGGGTAAGCTGCCGGCATTGAAATCCGGCTGGAAGGAAGCCTTTGGCACCGTGCCAGATGACGCGTTGTTTCGTGAGGCAGCACGACTGGGCGAACAATGGCGTCAAAAAGAAAACGAACGGCGATGAGCTTCGCGATCCTCGATACCAATCACCTGCGTGAGTTTGTGGGTGGCTCTGTGGCCGGTTCACATCTCAAGAAACGAATTCAGGAAGAGTCAGCAGATGTTTTTACCTGCATCGTCGTCGTGGAGGAGTCTCTTCAGGGATGGATGGCCCTGCTGAATCGCGAAAGGCCAGGTCCTGCACAGGTAGGCACTTATGGACGTATGCTGGCGACGCTGGACGGCTCGATAAAACTGGGTGTGCTGCCGTTTGATGATGAAGCCGCTGAGGTGTTCGTGGCGCTTCGAGCGGAGTTTCCGCGACGAGGCACGATGGATTTGAAGATCGCCGCGACTTGCCTCGTGCATGACGCCATCCTGCTCACGCGAAATGTGGGTGACTTCCGCGAGATTCCCGGACTGCGCTTTGAAAACTGGCTCGATTGAGCCGATACCCACTTACTTCTTCGTCGGGTTTTCCATCGTCATGTAGGTGCGGCCTTTGCGGGCGCCGTCGAAGGGATTGAAGCTTTCGATTTTCATCTCTTTGAGCGTGGTGGCACCATCCACCTCCTGCACCTTCGTCACCTGGAAGCGTTTGATGAGTTTGCTGTTCCAGTCATAGGCTTCCATTTTCGCCGCGCCGCCGCTGCCTTGATGCACCCAGATATCGACGGTCCAGTAAGGACCCTGGCGTTTGAGGTTCGGATTCGTGACGCGGACCTTCCAGCACTTCTGGCCGGTGACACGCTCCTCGCCGAGATGCTGCGGACGCGGCCAGTAAAGGAAGCCGAGCGAGAGGTCGAGGTAGTTGAGCTCCATGTTTCGCACCTTGTTGTCCATCTGCGAGGCGGGCACCTCGCTGGAGCCGCCCGGCCGCACCTGATAGAGCATGGCGGGCGTGGTGTTGAGATCGAGGTGGACGATCTCGGGCGGCGGATTTTTGAAACGGAAGCGCATCACCTGCTTCTCCATGTTCAACTCCATCGGCTCCACGCGGCCGCTGGCGTCATCGCGGAGCACGCCGTCCATTTTGTGGTTTTGCAGGGCGTAGCTGAGGCGCACGATGCGCAGGATCTGCTCGGCGGTTTTGGGCTGGGGATCTTCGGCACGGAGGCTGGAGGCGAGGGCGAAGAGGCAGAGGAACGTGAGGCGTTTCATGTGGAGCTGGGTGGGGAGGGACGCTTTGACATGAGCCCAGCGTCCTCTATTCAATGGGCGAATCCACCATGCAGCGCCAGCGCTTTCTCTTCATCGGCCTCGCCCTGCTCACGCTCTGGCGCTGGGCGCTGCTGCCGGCGCTGGAACTCTCTCCCGATGAGGCGGCTCTCGCACTGGCGGCAAAGCATGGAGCGTCTGCAGATTCGCCGCTGCTCGTGTGGATGGTAAAAATGAGCACGGCGGTGTTTGGCACGGGTGAGTTTGGGGTGCGGTTCTTTGCGCCGGCAATGGCGTTGATGGCTTCGTTGGCGGTGTGGAGGTTTACGCGGGGTTTGTTTGATCCGATGATCGCGGGCTGGGCGGTGGTGGTGCTGAATGTGCTACCTGCTTTTAATCTTGCTGCGGTATCGCTCACGTCTGGAACGGCGCTTTTTGCCCTCTCCGCCGCCGCGATGCTTTGCCTGCGAGTGGCGCTGCTGCATGCGCATCCGCTTCATTGGGCGTGGTTTGCCACCGGGGCCTGCGCGGCGGCATCGGTGCTCGTGGCTCCGCCGGGGTTGGCCTTGGTTTTGGGCATCGCCATTTCGCTCGCGTGGCCACATCGACTTCGGCATCACCTCAAAGCGCCTGGTTTCATCGCCATCGTGGTGATGTGGCTGGCAACGGCGGTGCTGAGCCAAAGCTGGCGGGCGTTTGAAATGCCCGCGCTGGCTCTCGCACCGAATCTTTTCCGCTGGATCATGCTCGCCTCGCCGATGCTGATCACGCTGCTGGTGCTGGTGGGGCGGATCATCGTGCCGAATGTGGCGCTCGTGGGCATGCGGGCGCTGCCGCTGGGCTTCACGCTGCCGCTGGCGGCGCTCGATCTTCTTTACGGGCCGTGGGATCGCTGGCCGGATACGGGTGGCGCGGCTTGGCTGCTACCGGCAGCCATCGTGCTGGCACATCAGGGCGCGGTCTTCGGTGCCATGCCCAGCGAGCAGAAGATCAGCCTGCGCACCATCGCCATCGTCTGTGCGGCGCTGCAAAGCGTGTTTTTGATGCACAGCGATCTCCTGCGCACGCTCGGCGTGCCTTGGCGCTTCGCGGGCAAACTGCCGCCGCAGGCAGAATGGAGCCGCTTCTTCATCGCCGATCCTTCCTCGGTCATGCGAGGCTGGCGTGAAAGCGCCCGGCTCTTCGATGCAGCCCTCGAAAAGGCTCCGAAGACCCTCCCGATGGCTTCGAATGCTCAAATGGCCGCCGAGCTTGAGTTTTACTCGAAGAGCGGTTTGCGGTTCGTTGACCTCGCCGAGCTTCAAAACGGCTGTGACGTGCTTTTCATCACCGATGATCCCGCCGCCGTGAAGCCACCGCCGGAGCTTGAGGCCCGGTTTGCCTCTTGGGAGCTGCTTTCCGTGGCCCGGGTGATGCACGCCGGGAATGAAGTGCGCTGGCTGAAAATCTTCTCTTGCCACGACTTCCGCCCGCCGGAAATCTAAGCGTCCAATGCCCGCCAGCCCCGCCATCTCCGTCGTCGTCCCTCTCTACAATGAAGAAGGCAATGTCGCGGAGCTTCAGCGCCAGATTGAGGCTGCGCTGGCTACCCGCGATTACGAACTCGTGCTCGTCGATGATGCCTCCACGGATAACACGCTGGAGAATATCCCCGGCGGCGAACGCGTGCGGGTGATCCAGTTTGAGAAAAACAGTGGCCAGAGCGCCGCCATGCACGCCGGCATTCACAGCGCCCGTGGCGATGTCATCGTCACCCTCGATGGCGACCTCCAAAACGACCCCGCCGACATTCCTGCCATGCTCACGATGCTCAACCAAGGCTGGGATCTCGTCTGCGGCTACCGCCAGAAGCGCAAGGACACCGCCTTCAAACGCCTGCAAAGCCGCATCGCCAATGCCGTCCGCGCTCGTTTCGTCGGCGATGGCGTCCGCGATACTGGCTGCACGCTCAAAGCCATGCGTCGTGACTGCCGCGAGGCTTTGCTGCTCTTCAATGGCATGCACCGCTTCATCCCCGCGCTCATCCGCAACATGGGCTGGCGTGTCACCGAGCTGCCGGTGAACCATCGAGCGCGTGTCAGCGGCGTGAGCAAATACGGCTTCGGCAACCGCGCCTGGCGGGCCACGATGGACATGCTCGGCGTCCGCTGGCTAAACAGCCGCCGCACGCAGTATCGGATCAAGAAGGCGTGAGGCGTGTGCCGCCGGAATGGTAACACCCCGTGACCATCACCCCGCCATTGCCGCGCCCCGCTTTCCTCCTTCCTTCGCGGCCATGTCCGTCCTCAGCCATGCCGACCTCCTCCAGCTCAAGCGCTGGAACACACCCACCATCTACAACGGCTGGGAACAGATCAC
>JBEIGR010000315.1:0-6686 GCA_040381795.1 Verrucomicrobiaceae bacterium
GTTTTTGAGAGGACGCGGGCTGCGGTTGGTTTGCTTCTGACTGCGCATCGTGTGCGGGGTTATTTTTTACCGAGCCATTCGACGGAAAGGATCTGCTCGATCTCCATCTTGCCGCCAGCTTCGGGGATGTTCTCGGTGCTCTTTTTCCAAGTCACTCGGCATTTTTTACCGATGTACTTCTCCGGGTTCTCGGTCACTTTCTCCACGGAGTCGTCCGGGCGCATGATGAAGTAGGAGACTTCTTCGCCGGATTTCGTGGTCATGTTCCAGTGGAAGTAGTCACCCTGCTCGATGCCGGTGAAGGTGCCTTCGACCACCTTGCCAGCCGCCTGCGCCTTGCCGGAGGACTTGCTGGCGGCTTTTTTCAACGCGGCGACAAACGCGGCGCAGTTCGCGGTGTGCATCTCCGTGGTGGCCTGATAGTCCTCGCCATGGAAAACCGGCGCGGGCTTCTCCGTGGTGAGCCACTTGAAGATCTCGCCATCCTTGAAATACAGACGCTCCTCGACCTTCGGACCTCGTTTGCCGTCCTCCGTCATTTTATACCAGGTGCTGAAGACAAAGAGCGGCTTCTCATCCTCCAGATAATACTCCACCGGGCCACTGCCATCATCGCCGCAGAGGGAGACGATCTTTTTCACCTCGCCATTTTGAAGATAGCCGGTCAGAGCGAACTCGGTGGGTTCGTCCTTGTGGCTAGCCATGACCTTCTGCATCGAGCCCTCGGCTTTGTTGATGGCATTGAAAACCTCGCGGTGATGGGCGGTTTCCTTTTGGGCAAAGGCGGACGCCGCGACGAATAGCGAGGCGATAAAAGTAATTAGAACGGATGCTTTCATACGGGCGGAGGTCTCGGCTAACTCACTCGATTTGCAAGGTTCAAAAGCGGCGAGCACGAGATGATCCCGGGGTGCGCGGCGGCCGAAAAGCACCGTGCTTTGGGCAAGGACGCACCAAACCAACTCGAAGGTGTCGTTGAGATGGTGAAGTAAGGGTTTCGATTAATGGTTGCCAATTCGGAGCCTGTGTCGTGTAGTCAGACCTCATCTTCATCCATTCTTGATGTCCTCCATCTGCCGGATCATTCCATGCCGTCGTCTGCTGCTGCCATTTTTCCTGGTCGGCGTGTGGATACTTTCAGCGAGCTTGGCTTTTCCACAAGATCCGACGGCACGAGACTTTAGAATCCTGAGCCTTGGAACGGCAGGGGCGGTGGTGGTGGATCACACTCCCGTCACAGGCGATGATCGAGGGGGGATTGCCGTGACGACAAACCGCGTGTTTGTGACGGGTGACCAGGCTACTTCTACGCACCTGCTGTCCGATTTGACAGGTGGCAGCCCCATTGGGCGCGTCTCCAATGGCTTGTGCTCGGACATCGGCAGTGGATTGGCGTACGTGCTGGCTCACAACGGCGCTGAGATCAGCGGGAGCGGCAAAACGGTGAGCCAGCTTATCCAAATCGATTCGCAGACGGGAGCACTGACAGGCACCATCATACCGCTTTCGGCCTCCTTCGTGACCGGCACGGGGGGCAACGGCGTCTTCAGCGGAAACGGTCGCGTGGTGATTCACAATGGTGAACGAGTCTATGACATTTTGCTTCCCTCCGGAGTGGTGACTGACCTGGGGCCGATGAGTGTCCCTGCTTGGGAGCCGACTGAGAACTGGGCTATCTGGGGTGTGGCGGAGCAGTTTGGCGGGCGTCTTTATCTGGCATACCGCGCTGCAGCCGGGCACACCATCGTGCGTCGCCGCGTTCCCGACGGATTGCAGCAGACCATCGCGACTTTTTCGAATCTGAGCGATCTCGCTAGCTGGACGGTGTCCCCTGCCATGGGGCGTTGGTATTTTCATCATGAGAATAGCAGTCAGTTTGGTGGGATTGGCGAGGTTCTCGGCTTTGCCACGGCCACATTTGACGGGCCTCACACAGAGCCACCCGTCATCAGCAACGGGCAGGAAGCATCCGGTTTCGTGGGCACGTCCTTTAGCTTTCAGATTCTGGCCAACCGCTCTCCGCTTAGCTACGGGGCCTCTGGGCTGCCTCCGGGCCTGACTTTGGATACAAGCACCGGCATGATCAGTGGGACACCGACCATGGCGGGAACCTATTCGGCATCCGTCTCCTGCACGAACTGGGTGGGAACGACCACCGTGCCGCTCAACTTCACCGTGTACACGCAGTTTCCCACGGTGGCTGTGTTCGCCGACCCGGCATATGTCAATGCAACGAGTCTGGCGCAGATCCAGGTCTCGCTCACGGGCATCGGCTGCCCGGTCACAACCTTTACCGGCATCACGGCGGCGGATTGGGATGGTGCCTTTTCGACCGCCGAGGTCGTGGTCATGCCCAATTTGATGAACCAAGTTTCGCCTTCATCGGAGCTTCGTGAGTCCATCAATCAAAACCTGTCAGCAGGTAAAGGACTGTTGATGGTGGGTGGATCGCGGGACGAGCCATTCCTCAATGACCTGAGAGGTTGGAGCCTGCAGGACCCATGGGGCGTCTCGAATCTGGTGCTCACGAAAGTCGCGGGCTTGAGTGGATTCTCGAACTCCCCCGGCACGCTGCCGGCACGAACAGGCGTCTTTTATACCTACCAAGGCTATCCACCCGACGGCAGCCAGCGTGTCTATGAAAATGGCAGTTACCTCGGAGCGTGGTTTATCGGGCGCATCGGCAGCCTGGGTTACAATTGGGCCAATGGAGCCGATGCCGCTTGGGATGCGGTGTTAAGGGACATGCTTGACGCGGTGCGCGGTTATCTGAGCGGTCCGGAGATCAGCGTGACGAATTATTTTGGCTCGGGTCTGGCTGACGGTAGCACGGTGACTCAAGACATCGGCTACACGGCGATCGGAGAATCAAGTGAGCGGAGTTTTACCATCAAGAACGAGGGCTTCGCGCAGCTTGGCGGCCTTAGTTTCACCCTTGATGGTGCGCATTCGGCGGATTTCAGCATCAGCTCCCCTCCAGCGACGGCGCTGGCACCCACGGCTTCCACGAGCTTCACCGTTCGGTTTGCGCCCTCGGCGGCCGGCGCGAGAACGGCCACGCTTCGTCTTGGTAGCAACGACGCCAATGAAAGCCCTTTTGACATTCTGCTGTCCGGCACGGGCTTTGTGGCGTTCCCGGAGATCGCGGTGCAGAGTGGGCAGGAGGACTTGGTGGATGGTGCTTCCAGCGTGGCTTTCGCAAATACCCCGGTCACGGGATCGAACTGGATGTCTTTCGGCATCTCCAGCACGGGCACAGGCAGCCTGAAGGGGGTGAGTGTGACCATCGACGGGACTCATGCGGGGGATTTCATCGTCTCACAGCTGCCGCCCCCGATAATCGAGGCATCTGGCTATGTGATTTTTCAGGTGCGTTTCAGTCCCTCGGCCACTGGCAGCCGCACCGCGCAGCTCCACATCGCCAGCAATGACGCGAATGAGAATCCTTTCGACATCACCCTTACGGGCATCGGCATTCCGCTGGTGGGCACGGCCTCTCTTTTCACCGATCCCATTTACACAGACGGGCCGGATGAAGGGACATCTGCGTCAGAAGTCCGTATGGCTCTCGCCTCGCTGGGCTATGCCGTGACGGATTTCTCCGGCACTAGCGCGGAGGCCTGGGACGTGGCCTTCGACAACGGTGTCGTGGTGGTGCCGCGGCTCAAGTTCAACCTCCCGCTGCCCAGCAACACCCGCACACTAATCAATAATCATCTGGATGGCGGGAAGGGCCTGGTGGTGATGGGCTCGCCTTACGCGCTGGCGAGCCGTTTTCTCAATGCCATCTGCGGCTGGCGTCTTTACGAGGACGAATGGTTCCAGCAATCCTACACACCGATGAGCAAAACGCCGGGATTGTCTGGTTTTGCCGCGTCACCTCCTGTTTTGGAAGGCTACCAGTGGATTTATAATCTTTATGTGCCCTACCTGCCCGCCGGGGCGCAGGTTCCTTACTCCGCGTTTTTCAATGCACCCATTCTCACGCATCGGCACGCGGCCTTCATGGGCTATCAATGGGGCTCGGGGGATCCTTCAGAAGCCGCACTGGTGCTCGGGGACTTGATGACGGAGGTGCGACAGCCCGCCGCAGGGCCTGAGATCGGTGTGGCACGGTCCGCCGGTGGGGAATGGCTGGAGGCCGATGGCTCCAACGCCGCACGGCCTATCTATGCGCCTCTTGGGTCCGAAAGTAGCAGTAGCTTCATCATTCGTAATTTTGGCAGCCAGCCCCTGTTTCTCAGCGGACTCAGCATTCAGGGGACACACGCCTCCGACTTCACCATCACTGCGCCGCCTGCAGCCTCCGTGGCCGCTGGCATGACCACGGGCCTCACGGTGCGCTTCACGCCCTCCGCCGAGGGAAACCGCCACGCCGTGCTGCGCCTGTCCAGCAATGACCCGGATGAAACATCCTTCAAAATCGCCCTGGAGGGCGTCACCCGGCCGATCCTGCTGGAGGACGATTTTGATCCAGGGATCGACACACCGCTTTGGTCCGCCATCGAAGGAGCTTACGTCAGTACCAACGCCCAGGCGGCTGGTGCTGGCAGCACGGACAGGAGCCTGTTCTTCAATGGCGCAGGCAGTCGGCTCGCCACCACCATCCCGCTCGACACCACTTCTGGCGGCACGGTCAGCTTCAAGATCGCCCTAGGAAGCAACGACAGCGGCAGCCCTTCCTGGCGCCCTCTTGATGAAGGTAGTGAACCCGTGCTGGAGTATTCGACGGATGGCCTCACCTACACATTGATGGGCGGCCCCTATACAAACCGAGGCTGGGGAGGCTTCCAGGTGGAAATACCGGTGGCAGCCCGCACCGCCGCCACGCGGTTTCGCTGGCACCAGCCAATCCATGCTGGCAGATCGTGGTCGGATCATTGGGCCATCGAGGATGTGCGGATTGGTCCGGGGCGCACGGCATTCCCGGAGATCAGCGTCGAGAAATATGACGCGACGCTTGTGAACGGAGCCGCCGTGCTGGATGGCTTCTGGGCACCTCTCGGTGGTCATGAGAGCAAGGCCCTTGTCCTCAGAAACTCCGGCTGGGCCGATCTCACCGGCATCCACGTCAGCCTCAGCGGGCCAAACACCGCCGATTTTGCCATCACGACGCCACTAGCCGCCACTCTCACCCCAGGGAGCAGTTCGCTTGTGGCCATTCTCTTCGTTCCTAGTGCCGTCGGCAGTCGGACGGCCACGCTGCAAATCTCCAGCAGCGATGCGGATGAAAATCCCTTCATTGTTGCCCTAGGTGGTGACGGCTACGTTTCCAACTCTGCCGAGGTATCTGTTGAACAGCCGGCCGGGGTGTATCTCGTCGATGGCGCAGCGGCGGTGGCCTTTGGCACAGTGGCACGTCAGGTGACGCGGACGTTCACGATTCGTAACATGGGAGGCTCCGCGCTCAGCAGCATTAGTGCGACGTTCAGCGGGACTTATGCGGCGGATTTCAGCCTCGTCACGTCCCCCCCCGCCAGTTTGCCGGCAGGTGGTTCCTCCTCATTCACCGTGCGCTTTACTCCGTCCACGCCCGGGGCGCGTTCCGCGTCGATGCGAATTGCCAGCAGTGATGCCGATGAGAATCCCTTCGATATAGCACTGAGCGGCTTCAGCACCACCCCGGCAGGTGGTTTCGATGCCTGGCTACCCGCCCCCCTGCCTGATCGTTCGGCTCAAGCCACACCGCATCACGATGGCATCGCCAATCTGCTCAAATACGCCTTCAATCTGGATGCGAACGCCCCCGATCATCGCGTGATGGCTCCTGGCGGCACCTCTGGCCTGCCTGTTATCGGCCGCCAGCAGGCTGGCGCTTCCACCGTTTTCCGGTTTGAGTTCCTGCGCCGCATCGGCAGCGGGTTGGACTACATCCCGGAGAAAAACAGCACGCTGAGCTCGGCAGGCTGGGCACCGCTCTTGAGTTCTCCAGTTATCACGCCCGTGAACGAGTTGTGGGAACGGGTGATCTATGAAGAGCCGGTGGATGTGCTCACCATGCCAGCATGCTTTGGTCGTGTTCGGGTGCTGCTGCCTTGAGGCCGTGCCGGATTCGTCCACGAACGATTTGCGTCCCGGATCGTTCCCGCCAATCTGCCTTCCCCCGCCATGCCCTTCATCCACGACGATTTCCTGCTTTCGACCAAGACCGCCAGCCGCCTCTACCACTCGTTCGCCGCGAACGAACCGATGATCGACTACCACAATCATCTTCCGCCGCAGGACATCGCCAAAGACCGCCAGTTCGCCAATCTCTTCGAAATCTGGCTTGAAGGCGACCACTACAAGTGGCGTGCCATGCGGTGCAACGGCATCCCGGAGAGCCACATCACCGGCTCCGCCTCCCCGCGTGATAAATTCCTCGCCTGGGCCAAAACCGTGCCGCAAACTCTGCGCAACCCGCTCTACCACTGGACCCACATCGAGCTGAAACGCTACTTCGGCATCGACGACCTCCTCAACGAGCAGACCGCCCCGGCCATCTGGGAAAAGACCGAGGCCATGCTCGCTCAAAAGGACATGAGCGCCCGCGGCATCCTGAAAAAATTCCAAGTCCGCGCCCTCTGCACCACCGACGATCCCATCGACGACCTCGCGCACCATCAAAAGTGCGCCGCCGATGGCTTTGAAGTCGGCGTTTATCCCACCTTCCGTCCCGACAAAGCCCTCGCCGTGCATGCACCCGA
>JBEIGR010000316.1:0-6677 GCA_040381795.1 Verrucomicrobiaceae bacterium
GGCGAAAAAATCACGCGAGCCGGCGAGTGCCAAAACATCGCCGCTGGCATTGTCGAGGACGACGACGGCGGCGTGACCGACGTTTTTGGTCCGCAACGCGGCGATGCGTTGAGCGATGATGGTTTCGACCTGCTGCTGCAAGAGCGCGTCGATGGTTGTGCGGGTGGATTCGGAGCCTTTCACGGCCTCGACGACATGCGGAGCCGCAAAACCGCCGCTGAAGCGCTGGATGACGATTTCTTGTGAAAGCGCGGTTTGGAGATGCTCGGAGGTCAACCAGCCCTGCGCATACATTTTCTCCAAAATGGCCCGCTGGCGCGGCAGGATGCTTTTCACCTCGCGGAAGGGATTCCAGCGCGTGGGGCTCTGTGGCAACGCCGCGAGCAGGGCGCACTCGGCGGGCGTGAGATCGGTGAGGGGCTTGTGAAAGTAACCGGACGAGGCGGTGGTGATGCCGGTCATGTTGTTGCCGAAGGAGATGCGGCTTAAATACGCGGCGAGCACGTCCTCGCGGCTCCAACTCATCGCGAGGCGACGGGCTTGCAGTGCTTCTTGGAGCTTCACGTCAAACGTGCGGCGACCGCTGCGCGGCGTGACGTTTTTGATGAGCTGCTGATGAATCGTGGACGCGCCGGAGACGATTTTGCTGCTGCGGGCATTGTCCCACGCGGCGCGGGCGATGGCGAGGAGGTCGATGCCGCCATGTGAGAAGAAGCGTTTGTCTTCGGCGGCGAGCATCGCGTGCCGCATGACCTCGGGGATCTCGTCGAAACGCACCGGCGCGGCTTTCCGCGTGCCGTTTTCATCCAGCAGATGCCGCAGCGGCGTGCCACCGCGTGCCAGAAACACCGGCGAGGCCGCTGGCGGGGTGAGATCGGGCAGCTCGACGAGCCACGGAAGGCCCCACCATCCTGCGGCGAGCAGCGCGGCAGGAATGGCGAGGCGTTTGATCCAGCGGCGAGACACGAGTTTTTACTTCACGACGGGGCGAAGCAGCATGTTGCGGTAGTCCACGTTCGTATGGTCGCCTTGTAGATAGATGGGGCCGGGCTTGAACTCATCGCTCGTCATCGCACCGCCGGTGCAGCCGAGCACGGGCTGGTTGTCGATGATGGTCTTGCCATTGAGGATGACGGTGAGGTGGCGATCCACGAGGGTGATGTCGAGCGTCTGCCATTCGCCGATGGGCTTTTCGGCATTCACGCTCGGCGTGATGCGGCTGTAAAGGGCACCCATGTGGTGTGAATCGAGCGGCTTGCCGAAGCTCTCCATGACCTGCACTTCGTAGATGCCACGGAGGTAGATGCCGCTGTTGCTGCTCTCCTGCGTGCGGACTTCCGTCTTGAGGTTGAAGTCCTCAAACTCTGCCTCGGTGCGCAGATTGCCGAAGTGCTTGTCCTTGGCCTTCACGACGCGGTTTTGCAGGATGCCATCGACGACACTCCAGCCGTTGTCGGCACCTTCTTTGAGCAAGCGCCAGCCGGTGAGGTCCTTGCCGTTGAGAAGCTGGATCTGCTCGCCGAATTTCACTTTGGAGAGATCGGGCTTCGCAGGAATGTCGGCGATGCGTTTGCCGGCGAATTCAGCGGGCTGGCCCATCTGCTTGCCCTCGGCGTTGTGTTTCACGGTGGTGAGCTTGAGCCCCTGGTCGCCGTGGATCAGGGCGGTGATCGTTTCGGTGGTGACCTTGCCTTCCCTGTTCTTTTGCTCGCGGGTGACGATTAATTTGTCGCCATCGAGCTTCGTGCCCGCAGTGGGCACCACGCTGCCGCCGCCCCAGAGGACGCTGGAGGAGAGATTGCCGTCTTTTTCCTCCACACCGAGCCAGCCGGCACCGCCGCCCGGGATCGTGAGAGCCCAGCGGCCGAGGTAGGGATTCGCGGCGCTGGCGGAAACGCTGAGCGCGAGGAGGAGGGAGAGGATGGTGTGTTTCATGAGGAGGTCGGATGAAGGGCAAAAAGAACGCCGCGCGAGGCGGCGTCCTTCCGGCAATAGAGCGTGTAGGAGGCGGGATCAATGCCAGCCATAGGGGCTGTAGCCGGTCTGGCGGCCGTAGCTCTGCTGCGGGTAATAATCGCCTTGGTCGTAGCCGTAGCCGTTGTTGTAGCCATCATTGTAGGAGGGCTGGCAGTGCTGCTGCTGTTGATAGCCGTTGTAGGGTTGGCTGTAACCCTGGTAACTGCGGCGTTCACGGCTCTGCTGGATGGCATTGCCAGCGAGAGCGCCGAGGATGCCGCCGATGGCCGCACCTTGCAGACCGCGACGGCTTTGATTGCCGATGATGCCACCGGCAGCCGCGCCGAGGAGGGCTCCACCGACGGCGGCGTCAGCCCGGGTAGGGGAACCTTGGCCGCCCCAATTGCCTGGGCCGTAGCCGTAACCTGGACCATAAGGGGCGCAAGAGGTGAGGGTGAGTGTCAAAAGCAGGGTGCTGGCGACGAGGAGACGAAACGCGGAGGTTTTCATGGTGTGCAGTGGTGTTGCGGCATCTGTGACGCCGCCGCTGCCAAGGCATTCAAACCTTGCTCACATTTTTTTTGCGCCTCACCGCGGCCGACCGACCATGAGACAGGTATTCGAGGGCTGGAAGAGGTAGCCGATGCCAAAGCTCAGCGGCTTTACGGGATGGCGACCATTGCGATAGGCCTGCATGAGATCTGGCTGTTGGCATCCGGTGAAGACTTCAAGCGTGCCTTGGTAGTTCCCGTAGAGGGAGAGGTCCCAGCCGTAGCGGCCAAAGTCCGCATACGGGATGCCGGAGGGGTCTTGAACAATGACGCTGGCATTGCGCAGCATGAAATCGCGGATCTTCGAGAATCCGCCCTCGTGCATGAGATACGAGGCGCTTTTCGTAAAGGCTGGTACGCGTCCAAAGCTCTGTACAAAGCGCAAGAAGGAGCTGCTGAGTGCCCCATTCGATAGATCCTGGCGGAAGTAGAAGATGCGCTTCTGCGCTCCCCAGCCGCTGCGGGCGCGAATCATGAGCCCAGTGTTGCCGGAGGAGCCTGCCATCGTCACATTACCGCCGCCATCGAGGCGCACGGTATCCACCGAATCAATCGTGTGGCCGGTGCGGGCGAGAAAGACCATCATCACAGGCAGCACGCCGCGAAAACGCGTGGCCTGGAGATCGTTGCGCATATCCTTCGTGATGAAGTAGCTGAACTGCATGCTGGTGGAGAGCGTGGTGCGCAAGCGGGCGAGGCCGTTTTCGATTTCCGCTGAGTTAAGGCCGCCGAGCTGGGGCATCGGATCGGCTCCTTCGAGACCGCAGAGCACATACGTTTCCGCAGAGGGGAAGAAGGCGCTGGCAAATAGGAAATCCGGGCCGCTGAAGGGATAGAACAGCGTGCTGGCTCGCTGAGCATCGCCGATCTCGCCGCCGGCCCAGCTTTGAATAGGACCACGATGCAGATTCTCATGGGTGGACCACATCACATCGAGCCGCTGACGATGGGACTGCCACGCGGCGGAGCTGCGGATGCCGGAGAGTTGGTCGTAACCCTCGGCATCCATGCCGGCGAGCATGCGGGCTGCGTCATTGAGCGTGGTGGCGCGGGTGGGCACGTTCATCGAGGCGGCACCATTGTAAAGAGGACCACTGCCATCGACGGGCAAGGCGCGAAGCACCGGGCTGGGGCCGTTGGAGAGCATCACGGCGTTTTGCCAGTTCTTCGGATAGGCGCAGGAACCGAGTAAGAGGCAAAGCAGCAGGCTCGCAGGGCGAAGCATCGTGGTCTCGATCGAGTCGTGAGAGGTTTTCATGCGGACGCTGATTCTAGCGATCCCTGTTCTTCCGCCAACTGCCGATTCATCCGCATGCATCGCGTTATTTCTGATGCTGCCGGATGCTTATGGCGTTTTCAGCCTAGAATTGCTCGACGGTCGATTGTTCGGCTCTCCCGATTTTCTCACTCGACCTTCATGTCGATGCCGTGCTGCGCCAGATAGGTGCGGCATTTTTCCTCACCCATGTATTTGCCTAGCAGGCGGGTATCCACCTCGGTGAAATCAACCATGATGAGGCCGTCGAGCACATCGGAGAAGTCTTTGTCCACATTGAAGCTCAGGATCGTGGCGTTGAGCTTCAGGTAGTGCTTCAAAAGGACGGGGATGCCTTTGCCATCCGTCTCCACGCTGGAGACGAGAGCGGAGCAATCATCCACATTTTGGAGATTCGCGGAGATGAACTCGCGCATCAGGCGGCGACTGCGAATATAGCGAAAGGGATTTCGTGGCTTCACAAAGCTGGCGAGCTGGGGATGCAGTTTGTTGTCCTGCAAGAAGGCCACCATGATCTTCCGAGAAAGGCTGTTGTAATCGCGGCTGATGCTCACCGGGCCAAAGAGCTTCGTGTACTGCGGATTCCGGGCGATCCAGTTCGCGATGCCCTTCCACAGAAGCGGCAGGGAGGCGAGGCGGCTTTGATACGACTTCACGATGAAGCTGCGGCCCATCTCCACAGCGTTTTGCAGATGGGATAGGAAGGGTTTTTCAAAGCGAAAGAGCGTGCTCGTGTAGAGGCCCTTCGGCCCATACTCTCGGAGGATGAAATCGGCACGCCCGAGGCGGTAAGCACCGGCGATCTGCTCCTTTTCCTCGTCCCAGAGCACGAGGTGCTCGTAGTAGCGGTCAAACTTATCGAGATCGACGGCCTCGCCAGTGCCTTCACCCACTTCGCGGAAGGTCACCTCACGCAAACGTCCGATCTCCTGAAGCAGGCAAGGAATCTCATGCGAGTGCGCCTGATAGACCGAGAGATCACCCTGGCCCACGAGCTTGCCACCACGGGCGCGGAGCAAATCCACCTCGCAGACCATGCGTGTCTGGAGATCCGGTGTCGGCTCCAGTGAAGGCCCGCCCGCGTTGTTTTCGATCTGCACTTTGGGCACCTTGCCACGCTGGTGCAGCACGAAGGTATGGATGCGAAGGTATCGCGTGAGAGATTCGTCATCCTCGAACTTCTTCAACCGTGAAAACGGGATCGCGTGGCCCACCCGCATCGCTACCTCGGTGCCCTCGCGTTTGCTAAGCTCACGCAGTAGCAGGCCCGTGCGCAGACGCGGATGGATGAGGCCTGCGGTGTGGAAAAGAGCGCTGTTCGAGCCGGGGAAATACACCGGCAGCACGGTAGCCTGTGTGCGGCGCACGAGCGAGCCGAGGTGATTCGTCCATGCGGGTTCCTCGACACCGCGACCTGGCTTGTAGGCAGCCACCTCACCGGCAGGGAAGATGATCAGCGTGCCACCACTGCGCAGCAGGCGAATGGCCTCCTTCATCGGGCCGAGGTTCTGCTTGGCGGCATTTTCACCGCCAAAAGGGTTCACCGCGATGATGTGATCCTCCAGCTCCTTCATGGCGAGCATCATGGAGTTCGTCATCACCTTCAAGTCCGGCCGAAACTGCGCTGCCCAGCGGCTGAGCATCACCGGATCGACGATGCCAAAGGGATGGTTCGCGATGATGATGAGCGGGCCGTTCTTCGGAAACTCAAAACCGGACGGCAGGTCCACCTTTTCCCGCATGCCGAGCACCTGCGCCACACAATCAAACCATGCGAATACCTTTGGATGCTGCGGATGCTCGCGGTAGAGGCGGGCGGATTTTTCATACACCTCATTCAGGCACTTCACGCCCAGGGTTTTTTCCAAAGTCGGTCCAAAGACGCGGTAAAGCCTGCGCTGGAAAGGGGTTTTGAGATGCTCGCTGAGATCAATGACCATGCGGGGTGGGGTCCGGTGGATGGAAACGGAATTTGTCTCACCCATCCCCGCGAAACGCTCCCGCGCAAGCCTCATCCCGTGTCGAATTAGTCGGAAAAATGTTCACACCAGCTCCGCCCATGTCCCGCGGGTCACGCCGAGCTGGCTTTGCGCCTTCAATTCACGCCAGATGTCATCGGCAGGGCGTTTCTGAGCGAGGAGATCCTGGTAGGTGCGCAGCACGCGGAGAGATTCCGCCTTGTCTTCCTCCAGCAATTCGATGCGGAAAGCTCGCAGGCCAGCCTGGCGCAGTGAGGCAAGGTATTGAGCACCCGTCTGCGGCACGGCGTTGAAGAGCGTGTTACGGCAGCCGACATCGGCTTTCAAAGGGTGCGCCATGCCCACGCGGTCCCGTAGATGCACGCGATGCTTTTCACAAGGGCGACCGCAGTTCGTGAAATCGGTCCCCTCGCTCATGAACGCTGCGAAAACGCAGTGCTCCATGTGAAACATCGGCATGTGCTGATGCAGCGTGAGCTCAAACCACTCCGGCGCTGCGCCACCGAGCAGATCCAGCACCTGCTCGATGCTCAAATCGTAGCTGATCGTCAGTCGTTCGAGTCCTGACTTCTTCAAAATCTCCGCTGTGAGCGGATTTGCCACGTTCAGCGAGAAATCACCGGTCATCGGAATGCCTTCACCGCTGAAAAACGCCATCGCGCCGAGGTTGCGGATCAGCACGCCGTGCGGCTCCGCCCGCTGGATGAGCTTGAAGAAGCCCGCCTCACCCGATTTCTGAATGCGCGGCGTCGCGAGCCAAACCTGCGCCGCGTCGCTGCGGGCCTTGATGTCCACCACGAGATCCGCGTAACGGCGAATGTCCTCGAAATCGAGGTAGAGTCGCGAAATGCCCGTTTCGAGTGCGGCATCGATTTGCTCGCGAGTGCGGCAAAGCGCATGCAGATGGGGTGGCGA
>JBEIGR010000317.1:0-6672 GCA_040381795.1 Verrucomicrobiaceae bacterium
GAGACTTTCCTTGCCCTCGCACGCAGCAGTGGAGCGGCGATTCAATCCGTGGGAGCCTGGCTGCATCATGTCGCTTGGCAGAAGGCGCAGAACGTCGTGCGAAGTGAGGCGCGCCGCCAGAACTACGAGTCTGCCGCAGCAGCACAGTTCGCCGTAGCCCAAGATGAGCGCACCTGGGCCGAGCTGGAGCCGTTGCTTGATGAAGCCCTGGACGCTTTGCCTGAGGCCACTCGTGCGCTCTTGATCGAGCGCTTCTTGGAAGGCAGGAGCCAGAATGAACTGGCGACCCGCACGGGCGTGAGTCAGTCCACCGTCTCGCGCCAGCTCGATGACGCAATTCACCAGCTGCGCCTCCGTTTGAGGACGAAGGGCGTCATCGGTGCGGCATCACTCGCTCTGCTACTGAGCACGCACTCCGCGCAGGGCGCTCCAGCCGTCGTCACGGCATCCTTGGGCAAGCTGGCACTTAGCGGTGTGGGGGCCAAGGCAACGCACGCTGTCAGCACTACTGTCTCTACCATCCTTATCACCATGACCTCCATCAAGAAATCCACCATCCTCATCTGCCTGCTGCTCTGCCTCGTCTCCCTATGGTTCACTTGGACTGCCTTTCAGCCAAAAGCATCGCCAGTCGTCAAAACAGCCGATTCAGCTCCAAAACCAAAGGTTTCGTCCTCGTCCGCGCCCAAGCCCGAGAAGCCCCCAGCCGCCCGCAAGCCACTGACCATCACCTCTAAAGGCAAAGTGCGGCTCAAACCGGGGGAATCCGCCGTGCTTGGTTATTGGGAGATCGCCCCTGGCATGAACGGCATGGCCATCGTGACGCCGGAGACGACGCCTGAAGGTCATGTGAAGATGACCGCCAAGCTGCTGCAAATGTCCGATGCTGCCGTAGCGGATGCGGATGCCGACGATCTGTTTCCCGACATCTTCGATTTCGAAAACTACAGCGCCATCGGCTCGGAACGATTGCGTGAACTGCAAAGCTCTCTGCAAAAGACTCGCGGAGTCGATATGCTCACCACACCCGCCGTGGTGAGCCATCCCGGACAGAAAGCCAGCATCTCCATCGGCAATGCGAATGACTCCATGCTTTCCCTCGGCCTGCGGGCCGATCCTGTCGCCGAAGATGACGGCTACGATCTCAGCCTCGACTTGCAAAGGCAGGAATGACAAAGTGGCTTCGGCTTTAGCCGAAACGATTCAAAGAATGCGGCTAAAGCCGCAACCACTCTCTCCGTTATATGAACCCCATCGACCTCAGTCACACCATCGAGCACGGCATGATCACCTATCGTGGCCTGCCTGCACCGTTGATTTGCGATTATCTCAGTCGCGAAGCGTCGCGGAAACTGTATGCAGAGGGCACGGAGTTTCACATCGGTCGCATCGACATGGTGGCGAACACGGGCACGTATCTGGATTCGCCGTTTCATCGTTATGCCGATGGAAAGGACTTGTCCGAGCTGCCGCTGACTTCGCTCGCTGGTTTGGATGGCGTGGTGGTGCGCAGCGATGCCATAGCGATCACACGTGAGGCGTTTGAGGGACTCGATCTGCAAAACAAAGCCGTGCTGGTGCAGACGCGTTGGGATCGACACTGGCGCACGGACGCTTACTTCGAAGGGCATCCGTTCCTCACCGAAGATGCGGCGCTGTTTCTCAAACAAAGCGGCGTGAAACTCGTCGGTATCGATTCCTACAACATCGACGATACGCGCGGCAAAACACGTCCGGTGCACAGCACGCTTCTGGGCGCAGAGATCCCCATCGTCGAGCATATGACCGGTCTCGCCCAGCTCCCTGACGCGGGCTTCCAGTTCTTCGCCGTTCCGCCGAAGATCAAAGCTTTCGGCACCTTTCCGGTGCGGGCGTTTGCGATGACCTGAACACGAGTTGTTTCATCAAGCCCACCTGCCGCATTTCACACACACTTTGTCGTGGTGAAAAGGGCGCGGGGCTCGTTATGCTCCGCACCTCCATGAACCGACTCGAAAACAAAGTCATCCTCATCACCGGCAGCGTCACCGGCATCGGCAAAGCCATCGCGAAGCGTTGCGTCGCCGAGGGCGCACGCGTGCTCATCCACGGCCTGGAGGCCGATTTGGGCCAGGAAACGCTCGCGGAGCTCGGCGCGGACAAGGCGGTGCTCGTGCTCAAGGACCTCGCGGAGGAAGATGCGCCTCAATTGCTCGTCGAGAAGGCCGTGAGCGCTTTTGGCAAGCTCGACGCCGTGGTGAACAACGCCGCGCAGGTCGGCCTCGGCAACATTCACGACACCGATGCCAAATGGTTCCGCCGCATGCTCGAGATCAACTGCGTGGTGCCTTATCTCCTCATCCGCGCCGCTTTGCCACATCTCCGCGAAGCACGCGGCAGCGTCATCAACATCGGCAGCGTCAACGCCTGGAGCGGCGAGCCGAATCTGATGCCCTACAGCGTCTCCAAGGGCGCCCTCATGACCCTCACCCGCAATCTGGGCGACACGCTCATGCGCGAGGACGGCGTGCGCGTGAATCAAATCAACCCCGGCTGGGTGCTCACCGAAAACGAAGCCAAACGAAAGCGCTCCCACGGTCTCAAAGACGACTGGTATGCCGATCTGCCGAAGGTCTATGCCCCCGCCGGCCGAATCCTCTGGCCCGACGAGATCGCCGCCTGCGCCGCCTGGCTCCTCGCCGACGAATGTGGCCCCATCAGCGGCCAGGTCTTCGATTTGGAACAGCACCCCTTCATCGGCCGCAATCCACCGAAGGATGCGAGCACGATTCCGACGAAGTGATTTCAATACTCCAGCACTCCACTACTCCAATCTCATGCCTCGTCTCGCCGCCTTCCCGAAAGCCTTCATGGTCGCCCTTTGCAAAGAAGGGACGATGACCGTCTCCGAATGGATCCAGCTCGCTTCCACGCTCGATGTGCAGGGCTTGGAATGGTATGCGGGCTTCCTGGAGATGGCGGATGAGAAAAACTGGCCTCGCTTCCGCAAGGAGGTCGAGGACACCGGCAAGGTCATCCCGATGATGTGCTGCTCGCCCGACTTCACGCATCCTGACGCCGCCTTCCGTGAAAAGGAGATCGCCAAGCAGAAGCGCTGGATCGACATGACGCACACGCTCGGCGGCAGTTACTGCCGCGTGCTCAGCGGCCAGCGCAGGCCTGAACTGACGCTGGATGAAGGCGTGAAGCTCGCGGCCGACTCCATTTATGCCTGTCTGCCCTATGCACAGGAGCGTGGGATCACGCTGATCATCGAAAACCACTACAAAGACGACTTCTGGGAGTATCCCGAGTTCGCGCAGAAGATGGATGTCTTCTGCAAGCTTGTGGATGCCGTGAACCATCCGAACTTTGGCGTGAACTACGACCCCTCGAACACCTACCTCGCCGGTGAAGACCCCATCGAGCTGCTGAAGCGTGTCTCGCACCGCGTCGTGACCATGCACGCCAGTGATCGCTACCTCGCCGAGGGCACCATCGAAGACCTGCGCAAGGAAGAAGGCGGCGCTCAAGGCTACGCCAAGCGCCTCCGCCACGGCGAGATCGGCAAAGGCCTCAACGACTACGACGCCATCTTCACCGAGCTGAAAAGCAAAGGCTTCAACGGCTGGATCAGCATCGAGGATGGCGTCGATGGCATGGAGCAGCTCGCACGCAGCGTGGAGTTCTTGAAGAAGAAGATCGCGCAGCATTGGCCGTAGGGTTTTGCAAAAACACCCGCCTCCGAAGCCTATGAAAACCATCCTGCCGTTCCTGTTGATCACCGCGCTGTCACAGGGTGCGGAAACGATGCCGCGTGCGTCCTACTACAAGGACGGTGAGATCCATATCACTGTGCTCGGTCAGCCGGAGACGAAAGCAATCACGAGCGGGCACTGGTTTGCTTGCCCGTGGCAGTGGTGATGCTGGATTGTGGCGTGACATGGACGGGAGTGGGGCTTGGGTTGGTCGTGGGGATGGTGGGAAGCGGGCCGTTGCTGTGGTGCATTGGCTCTGAGCGATGTTCCTCGCGGCAGGTGGTGCTCGTTTTGGCAAAATGGGCTCCTGAATTCCCATCATTCTGCCCTATCCAATCCCTCGGCGGGGCCAATCCATGGCACCTCAATCAGAAGACTGCATCTGGATCAAGACGGGGAGCTGCACGGGCAGGGTGACGGCGTCGATGGCCCCACAGCCGACACGCTCGATGACGCTCGGCTTGTGACCGCCGAGTTCTTTGCGGGCCTGAAGGGCGAGCGAGACGCAACTGGAGAGGCTGAGGCAGGCGAAGAGGACGGGGAGGAGGATCAGTTTGGTTTTCATAATCGGTGTGCGGTGGTGGATGACGCCCCATCCATCCACCACGCCGGTCCTTTAGCCCCATTGATGCTCTCGATGATGACATCGGCTTCACAGCTCGAGCGTCACGCCTGGCTTCACGCTCTTGAGCGCCTCCGCATAGCGCACGCCGCAGGCGAGGCCGCGGTAGAGGGAGAGGACGGTCTTTGTTTCCATGGCGGCATCGGCTTTGGTGGGATCGTATTTCTCGTTTCGCACGAAGGCCATGAGGCGGCCGAGCCAGTCGCGGGCGGAGTCCCACTCATCGCTGACATCCACATAGGTATCCGGCTCGAAGCCGATGGTGTGGCCTGGCCCGTTGTCATACCAGAAGACGCGGGAGGGCACGCGAGCCGCTTCCACACCGAGAAGGCGGGCAGGCTGGTGCAGCGCGGCGTGGCAGATGGCGCTGGCGGCTTCATGATCGGGGTGGCGATCACGCGGCCAGAGCATGAAGGCGGTGTCCGGTTTCACCTCGGCGACGACTTCGGCGACGGCGCGTTTGGTTTCCAGCGTGGGCTCAAAGCCCATGCTCTTCCAGTTCAGGAAGCGCATCTCCATGCCACGCTCGGCGGCCATCTGCTTCGAGAGCTCCAGCAGTTCCTGCGCACGACCTTTGACGGGCGGCCAGTTCGTGTAATCGCCGATGAGGCTGAGGATGACGACGCGCTGGTGCTTCTTCACGGCTCGTAGCAGCGTGCCGGGGATGCCGAAAGGGCAGTCGTCATAGTGAGCGCCGATGGCGAGGAGGGTGCGTGTCATGCGAAGGAAGACGCTTGTCATTCGGCGTCCTTTCCGCCCAAATGGAGGCATGAAAGCTCTCATCGCCCTGCTTGGCCTCTCCGGTCTCACTTTCGCTGAAACGGTCAAGGACCGCGAAGGAGCCGTCCGTGGTGACAAGGCCACCTTTGAGGCGGATGCCCGCTGGAACTACAACGATGTCGAGTCCGGCTTTAAGCTGGCAAAGACGACGAAGAAGCCGCTGCTCGTCATTTTGCGCTGCGTGCCATGCCTTTCCTGCACGGGGATGGATGCGGCGGTGCTTCAGGAAAAGGAACTCGTGCCGCTGCTGGATCAGTTTGTGTGCGTGCGCATCATCAATGCCAATGCCCTCGACCTCGTCCGCTTCCAGTTTGACTACGATCTGTCCTTCTCCGCGCTCATGTTCAATGGCGATGGCACGGTGTACGGTCGCTTCGGCTCCTGGCTGCATCAGAAGGACCCGTTGAACAAAACCACCGCCAGCTTCCGCCAG
Organism: Verrucomicrobiaceae bacterium; assembly: GCA_040381795.1. Classification (GTDB taxonomy): domain Bacteria; phylum Verrucomicrobiota; class Verrucomicrobiia; order Verrucomicrobiales; family Verrucomicrobiaceae; genus Prosthecobacter. The sequence goes on from JBEIGR010000317.1 coordinate 5,573, forward strand.
GCTCTCGAAGCCGCGCTGGCGCTCCATCAAGGTTACCCAGCGAACAAAGCCGCGCTCCAGGGCAAACAAGGCGGCCCGGTGCCTTACCAAACGCCGGTGGAATTCCCCACGCTGGCCGAGAAGTATCAGTAAAGCCATTTGGATGGATAAATAACAGAAACGAAAATACGAGGAAAAATGTCACGCCCAAGACGCAGCTAATACATCTCCGGGGCCAGGTGACTCATTTTGCGGAATTCTAGAAATTCATACCTCATTCTTCGAGCATCTTGCGCCAGAGTTTCCTCAGTTTCTGTTCGCCTGACAAGGTTTTCCCCATCGCTCCCATTTCGCGGCTCACCGTGCTGCGCGCACCCAGGCATGAAAGAAAATTTGCCAGGCATTCTGTTTAGATTTCAGTGCGTCAACGCATAGGACACAATGTTGATGCCGAGTGGGAAGGCGTGTTTTTCGGAGACTTCGCGGAAGTAGTCGGGATCGAAGGCTTACTGCTCCCAGCCGTCGCCGAGGTCGTTGTTGAGGCAGATGAGCATGACCATGCGGCCGCGGGTGTCGTAAAGGGCGCGGAAGATCGGCGCGGCGGCATCGGGGCGGATTTCGTTGCCCAGGCTGGAGCGTCCGGAACGGCGCATTTGGTCCCAGAAGACGTTGCTATGCACCTGCGGCGGCTCTTTGAGGTCGAAGACGCAGTGGAAGAGGGGATGAGCGTGCGTGAGCTCGACGGGATCGCTTTGCGGCCAGATGCGCTTCAAGGTGGGGGCGAAGAGGCACCATTCGTCGCCGCCCCAGAAGTCGTCGATGAGGATGAAGCCGCCGTTTTGCAGGTAATCGCCGAGCAGCCGGGCCTGCGCGTCGCTGAGGTTCATGTTGCTCGGCTCGGAGATGAAGAGAAACGGGTGCTCGCGGAGCTGCTCGGCCTCCAGATCGACGATGACGGGGTAGGGGTTCACCTGGATCGAGGTGAGCTGGTGCAGCCGCCAGGAGAGGTGCAGCTCCGCCTCGGGGTAGTCCGCCTGCCAGCGAGAGCCGCTGCGGTAGGGATAGCGCAGCCGGGCGAAGGTGAAGACATTCTTCGGCAGCTCGGGATGCACGTCCCAGAC
>JBEIGR010000318.1:0-6667 GCA_040381795.1 Verrucomicrobiaceae bacterium
GCGAGCGCCTCTTTGATGGCTGCGACAACCTGCGGAGCGTCCGGCTTGTCACCAGGCTCGAAGCGCTTCAAAATCTTGCCGTCCTTACCAACGAGGAACTTGCCAAAATTCCATTTCACATCGCCTGGGAAGGGTGAGGCGGGGCCGCTGAGCACCTGGTAGAGCGGATGCTGCTCGGGGCCTTTGACGACGACCTTGTCGAACATCGGGAAGCTCACTTTATACTTCGTGGAGCAGAACTCCTTGATCTCCTCATTCGTGCCCGGCTCCTGCTTGCCGAAGTCATTGCAGGGGAAGCCGAGGACGGCGAGACCGTCTTTCTTGAAGTCCTGATTGAGCTGCTCGAGCTGCGCATACTGCGGCGTCTTCCCGCACTTCGAGGCGACGTTGACAATGAGCATGACCTTTCCCTGGAAGGCTTTGAGGGAGGTTTCTTTGCCGTCAATATCCTTCAATGGGACATCATAGACCGACTTGGGCGCGTCTGCGGCGCTCAAGGCGACCGCAGCAAGGAGGGTGGTAGCGAGGGTGAGTAATTTCATGGGGCGGAAGAAACGCCGCCCGCCATCGAATCCTTCAGCGTCCCAGCACCAGCACGCCGAGCGGAGGCAGATCGACGACAATGCTCCACGGCTGGCCTTGCCATGGCACCTCCTGAGCCTGGAAGCCCAGGCCTGCACTCACGCCGCTGCCCGCATAGGAAACGGCATCCGTATTGAGGAGTTCACGGTAGCTGCCTGCATCGGCGATGCCGGCACGATACCCCTTTCGAGGCACGGGGGTGGCATTCACGAGCACATAGACCTTGTCGCCATCCGGTGAAGTGCGAGCGAAGGCGAAGACGCTGCCTTCCGCGTCGTTCGCATCGAGCCAGAAGAAGCCGCCCGCCTCGTGGTCCCAGGCGTGGAGGGCTTTTCGGCTGGTATAGAGATGGTTGAGGTCTTTCACGAGGCGCTGCAGGCCGCTGTGCTCTTCACCGAGGAAGAGATGCCAGTCGAGGCTCGCATCATGCTTCCATTCATTCCATTGGCCAAACTCACCGCCCATGAAGAGCAGCTTCTTGCCAGGATGCATCCACATCCACGCCAAGAACATGCGCAGGTTCGCAAACTTCTGCCAACGATCACCGGGCATCTTGTTAATGAGGCTGCCTTTGCCATGCACGACCTCGTCGTGGCTGAGGACGAGGATGAAATTCTCGTCGTAGGCGTAGATCATCGAGAAAGACGCCTCGCCGTGGTGGTATTTGCGATGCACGGGCTGTTTCTGCATGTAGCGCAGGCTGTCATTCATCCAGCCCATGTTCCATTTGAAGCCGAAACCGAGTCCGCCAGTGCTCACCGGCCGTGAGACGCCGCCCCAGGCGGTGCTTTCCTCCGCGATGATGGTGGTGCCGGGATGGTTGGCATAGCACACACTGTTCAGCTCTTGCATGAAGGCGATGGCGTCCAGGTTTTCGCGGCCACCGAGGTAGTTTGGCACCCATTCACCGGCGTTGCGTGAGTAATCGAGGTAGAGCATCGAGGCCACGGCATCCACGCGGAGGCCGTCAATGTGAAACTGGTCCAGCCAGTAGAGGGCATTGGCGACGAGGAAGTTCTTCACCTCGGTTCGCCCGTAGTTAAAGATGAGCGTGCCCCAATCCGTGTGCTCGCCTTGGCGCGGGTCCGCATGCTCATAAAGGGCACTGCCATCGAATTTGGCTAAGCCGTGATCGTCCTTCGGGAAATGGCCTGGCACCCAATCGAGAATGACGCCGAGGCCATTTTGATGGCAGCGATCCACGAACTCGCGGAACTCGTCCGGGTTCCCGAAACGACTCGTCGGCGCATAATAACCCGTCACCTGATAGCCCCACGAGCCATCAAAGGGATGCTCGGCGATGCCCATCAGCTCGATGTGGGTAAAACCCAGCCCCTTCACATAAGGAATCAGGTCGTCCGCCAGTTCGCGGTAACTCAGCCACCGCCCCCCATCATTCATGTTCCGCTTCCACGAGCCCGGATGCACCTCGTAGATGCTCATGGGGGAATGATACAAATCCGCCTGAGACCGGCGCTGCATCCATTCGCCATCGGACCAACAGTAGCGTTTGAGATCAAAGGTGAGGCTCGCGGTGGCCGCGCCATGCTGGCCATAGACAGCCATCGGATCACTTTTCACGCGTAAATGCCCATGCTGGTCGTGCAGCTCGAATTTGTAGTGCTCATTCTCCTTCACACCCGGCACGAAAAGCTCCCAGACACCACTTTCACCCCGCATCTGCATCGGATGCACCCGCCCGTCCCAGCCATTCCAGTCGCCGATGACGCTCACATCCCGGGCATTCGGTGCCCAGACGGAGAAATGGCAGCCTTCCGGCGTGAGATGCGCTCCGAGCACCTCCCATAACCGCTGATGAGTGCCTTCACGGAAAAAGTAGATGTCCTGGTCGCTAATGGGAGACGTCATGGAGCTACATCCATGAAGCCCAGGAGTCGGAAATCAATGAGCGATCCGTGAATCCAGCGCCAGCCGCCAATCGAGACCGCCTGCCCACTTGGGCGTGATTCTCACAGCTAGGAGTCTGCGGGCTTAAATCTCGTGGCGAGATTCTGACGAGCTACAAATGTCAGAAAGGCGTCAATTGAGGTCAGATTCACGATTTTTAGCCTCAATGGTGAGAAAATATGAAATTATGATAACAAAGTCCTTGCAACTGTGATATAATTCCCATATTATTCACTCACAATTCAAAACAGCTATGAAAACAGCCGCTCCTCACACCCTTCACCTCCTCCGCTCCAAGCAGGGCTTCAGCTTCTTCGAAATGATGATGTTTGTAGCCATACTCGGCATCATTGTGGCCATTGTGGTTCCATTGTGGGGTAACAACGACGCCTTCTACGCTGCTCGTGACCGCCGCAACGCTCAGGAACTCGTCTCGATCAACACCGTGGCCTCGGCCGCTGGCTTGAACTTTGCCCTGGATGAGAAGGGCCAGGCTCGTGAAGACCTCCTCGAAATCCTTCATGACATCAGCCAAGGCGACTCCGTGAAGCGTGGCGCTCTCAAAGGCCGCCATTATTCCGTTCCCGGCCTCAGCAATGAAGACATCGCCGGTGCCGCCAACCACATCACCATCGAAAACGGTGATCTGCGCTACTCCTTTGAAAGGAAGCCTATCACCCGTGGAGGTGGTAGCCTCTGAAGCCTTTCGCCGCCCCGCTGTGAAGTTCTTCTGGCTGTTGGCTCCAGGGCGGGGATTGGCGAATTCTTCTCTTCTAAAAACGCCCGGATCTCATGATCCGGGCGTTTTTGCTTTCACCCCTCAATCCAAAGGAATCACTGAAGGATTCGCGGTTGATGCCACCGCACCCTCCCGCTAGCATCGCGCCCACCATGTCCAAACCCCTGCAAATTCTCACTTGGATCGCCATCTCCGCCCTTGGAGCCGGATCGGTCGCTTTTTCGGCTCTTCACAAGGGAGAAACCATCAATGCGCGTTGGATCGTGGTGGCCGGGATGTGCTCGTTTGCCGTGGCATACCGCTTTTACAGCAAGTGGCTCATCACGAAGGTGCTCGTGCTCGACAAGCACCGTGCTCCGCCCTCGGTGACGCACAAGGACGGCAAGGACTTCGTGCCGACGAACAAGTGGGTGGTCTTCGGCCATCACTTCGCCGCCATCGCCGGACCTGGACCCCTCGTCGGGCCGGTGCTTGCCGCGCAGTTTGGCTACCTGCCGGGCATGCTGTGGATTTTGATCGGCGCCACGCTCGGCGGCGGTGTGCATGACGCCATCGTGATGTTCGCCTCCATCCGTCGTGGCGGCAAATCGGTGGGCCAGATGCTCAAAGAAGAGGTGAATCCCGTCGTCGGCTTCGTGGCGATGATCTCCGTGCTGGCGATCATGACGATCCTGCTCGCCGTGCTCGGCCTCGTGGTGGTCAAAGCGCTCGCGGAAAGCCCCTGGGGCCTTTTCACCATCGCGATGACCATTCCGCTGGCCTTCATCATGGGCTTTGGTCACACGATCTTCGGCGTGAGCGTGCGAAACATCACCATCTTTGGCATCGTGGGCCTCATCGTCAGCGTGTGGGCCGGCAGTCATCTCAAGGAATGGGGCATCGAGCACTTCTTCGACTACAAGGGCGAGACCATCGCGTGGTCGATCATGATTTACGGCTTCGCGGCCTCCGTGCTGCCAGTGTGGATGCTTCTCGCGCCGCGTGACTACCTCAGCACCTTCATGAAAATCGGTACGGTAGCCGTTTTGGCCGTGGTGGTCATCTGGGTCGCTCCTGAGCTGCAAATGCCGAAGCTCACCAAGTTCGTCGATGGCACCGGCCTCGTCTTCCTCGGCTCCGTTTTCCCGTTTGTGTTCATCACCATCGCCTGCGGAGCCATTTCGGGCTTCCACGCGCTGATTTCCTCCGGCACCACGCCGAAGCTGCTCGATAACGAGGCTGACATCCGCAGCGTGGCCTATGGCGCAATGGTCACAGAGATGTTAGTCGCCCTGATGGCCCTCGTCGCTGCCTCCGCCCTGCTTCCTGGCGAATACTTCGCCATCAACGCCGGCATCAACAAGACCATGGCACCCGCCCAAGTCGTGGAGGTCATCTCCAACGCGGGCTTCCCCGTCACCGTGGCTGGCATGGACAAACTGGCTGCCGACATCGGCGAGAAGACCATGTTTGGCCGCGTGGGCGGTGCGCCGACCTTTGCCGTCGGCATGGCACAGATGTTTGCGCGAGCCTTTGGTCCTGCCTGGATGTCGTTCTGGTATCACTTCGCCATCATGTTCGAGGCGCTCTTCATCCTCACGACCATCGACGCTGGCACGCGAGTGGGCCGTTTCATCCTCCAGGACTTCCTCGGTGGCATCTGGAAACCGCTGGGCAACACCCGCAGCCTTCCGGCGAACGTTTTTGCCAGCGCCGTGCTCGTCGCCGCGTGGGGTTACTTCCTCTATCAAGGCGTCGTCGATCCCCTCGGCGGCATCAACACCCTCTGGCCGCTCTTTGGCATCGCCAATCAGCTCCTTGCCGTGATCGCCTTCTGCCTCGGCACAACGATCCTCATCAAGATGGGCAAGGCCCGCTACCTGCTCGTCACCGTGATCCCGCTGCTGTTCCTGATGAGCGCCACCTTCACCGCCGGCTACATCAAGCTCTTCGACAAAGATCCGCGCATGGGCTTCATCTCCGGTGCCAAGTTCTACGGCGACAAAATGGCCGCCGGAGGCACGCCGCCGGAAATGAAGACCTGGGCCGCCCAGCAGTTCAACTTCACCGTGGACACCTTTGTGACCGCCTTCTTCCTCCTCGCCGTCGCCATCATCTTCCTCGGCTGCCTTCGCGAGTGGATCAAGCTTCTCAGCGGCTCGAAGAAGATCGTGCTGAATGAAGAAGCCTATGTGGCGCTGCCAGAAGGAGCGTAAGCCCCCGTAGCGGAAAACGTCAGTTTTCCGAAATCGAGCGTCTCAAGAGCGGTCCCCAGCACTCTTCGGCGTGCTGACGCCCGCCGCTACACGCTCCTGCTTCAAAAGAAATGCCCCCTCCCCGCCCCTCCACCAGCGCCATCCTCGGCGCGGTGATGGCATTCGGCCTGTGGGGCGTGCTGCCGGTGTATTGGAAGCAGATCGGTCATCTCGGCAGTGATGTGGCGCTGGCGCAGCGAGTGGTCTGGACGATGGCCACGGTGCTGCCGCTGCTCCTGCTTCGCGGCGAATGGACAGGCTTTCTCCAATCACTCCACAGCCTCACGCTGATCAAAACCCACGCGTGGTCCGCTTTCCTGCTGGCGATCAACTGGGGCGTCTTTGTCTGGGCTGCGCAGCATGGGCGCATCCTCGATTGCAGCCTCGGCTACTTCATCAATCCGCTGCTCAATGTGCTCATCGGCAGCTTTTGGCTCGGCGAGAGCCTCTCGCGCCTGCAAAAGCTCAGCATCGCCTTCGCCACGGCAGGCGTCGCGATGCAGCTCGTGCTCGTGGGACGGTTTCCCTGGATCGGAGTACTGCTGGCGGGCACTTTTGCGCTCTACGGCCTCGCCAGACGTCGCTCGCCGCTCGGATCGCTGCCGGGCCTCGCCATGGAAACCATCATCGGCATCCCGCTGGCCGTGTTTTATCTCCTTTGGAGCCAGCAAGGTGGCACTCCCATCTGGGGCACGGCCTCCACACGAGACCTGCTGCTCATCTTCGGCCTCGGCATCATCACGACCATCCCGCTGCTCGGCTTTGCTCGCGGTGCTCGCGAACTGCCCTTTGCCCTTCTCGGCGTGCTGCAATTCCTCGCGCCCACCGGCCAGTTCCTCATCGGCGCTTTCGTGTATGGCGAGCCGGTCAATGCCGCCTCGCTCATGTCCTTCGGCCTCATCTGGACCGGCGTGGCCTTGTTCTGCGGCAATCTGTTTCTCCATGCCCGGCGTAATCAGGCCAACTCCTGATCATGCCCTCCACCTTCCACGCCAGCACCTGCCTCGCCACCAGTGCGGAGATCATGTTCGCCTTTCACAGCGATCCGCGAAACATCGTCCACGTCATGCCGCCCACGCTGAAGCTCGTGAGCCTGCAAACCGATGGCCCGGCGCAGGAAGGCCGCTTGCTCGAACTTCATTGCCGCGATTGGGGCTTCATCCCCATGCGCTGGAAATGCCGCTGGCACACCGTGCAACCTCCC
>JBEIGR010000319.1:0-6663 GCA_040381795.1 Verrucomicrobiaceae bacterium
CGAGCATCTGGGCGGTGACGAGGCTGAGATCGCCCTCCTGGATGGATTCATTCGGCTGGAAACTGAGGAAGCGTTCCTCGATGCGGCCGTAGCCGCCGCCGATGTGGCCGGGATCGAGGGCGATGTGGAGATCGCTGAGCAAGGGGCGATCTTGGATGGGCTGCAATTCGGTGACGCGATGCCAGGGGCGCGTGCTTTCCGAGGGTGGCTTGGAGATGCTTTCGAGTTCGATGCGGGCCTCGGGATTGGCGGGATCGCCGGTTTGAATGAGAAGTGCATTGATCTCGATGCGCCAAGCGGCAGGCATGGTGGAGTTATCCGTGTAGATTTCCTTCAGCGCGGCCTCCAGCTCGGCGCGGGTCATGGTTTTCGCAAAGGCCTGGAGCTTCGACCAATCGGGCGACTCACCGAGCGGGCTGAGCTTGGCAAAGCGCAGGATGGGATTCGGCGGAGCGGCGGTGCCAGGGATGATGCTGGAAGGCGTGAGACTGGTGGGAGGCGCGGCGGCAGGAGACGGCGGCGGAGTAGGATTGGGGGAGGGCGTGACGGTGGACTGAGCGACCACGCTGCCGCCGAGGAGGGCGGCGGAGAGCAGAACGCGGATGATTTTCTCGGTCATGGCGGCGATCCTAGCTTGAACCTGCCGCGCATCATCTACTAAATGGACTTCCAATGAACGAAGCGATCAATGACACGGCGGCACAGACGGATGACGGGCTTTTCAGGCTGCTTTTCCTGGGGGACATCGTGGGTGAGCCGGGCCGCAAGGCGGTGTCCCTGCTGCTGCCTTTGCTAAAGCAGGAGCTGAACCTCGATTTCATTGTGGTGAATGGCGAGAACTCTGCTGGTGGGCGCGGCATCACGCCGAAGATCGCCATCGGCCTCATGCGGGCCGGCGCGGCGGTCGTGACGACGGGGGATCACATCTGGGACCAGAAGGAGATCGTGCCCTACATGATCGACGAGCCTCGGTTGCTGCGTCCGCTGAATTACCGCGAAGGCGCTCCGGGGCAGGGCTACGTCGTTTTGGAGACGAAGAAGGGCAAGGTGGCGGTGGTGAACCTCCAGGGCCGCACGTTCATGGGCCAGCAGCTCGAAAATCCCTTTCCCGTGATCACCGAGTGCGTGGAAAAGCTGCGCCAGGAGACGCCGATCATCTTTGTGGATTTCCACGCCGAGGCCACGAGTGAAAAGGTGGCCATGGGCTGGCATCTCGATGGCAAGGTGAGCGCCGTGGTGGGCACCCACACGCATGTGCCCACGGCGGACGAGCGTGTTTTGCCGAAGGGTACGGCCTTTCAAAGTGATGCCGGCATGTGCGGGCCGATGGATAGCGTGATCGGTAGCCAGATCGAGCCGGTGCTGGAGCGGTTTCATACGCAGATGCCCACTCGTTTTGGCGTGGGCACCGGGGCGGTGAGGCTGAATGGTGCTCTCATCACGCTCGATCCGAAGACGGGCCGGGCGCTGAAGATCGAGCGCATCGCCCGGACGTGGCACGAGTGAGCGATTGCAATCGCCCGTGGAATCTGATTGGATGCCGACGATGAAATTCCTCCTCCATGCCGTCTCCGCCGCCGTGCTGTGTTTCTCGTTTTCGAGCTGCGACACGCTGTCGAGCTTTGGGAAGCCGAAATACAAATTCTCCGTGCATATCCAGGGCGAGCCGAACGATCATCCGAAGGAGATTATCCAATTCCCTTTCCAGGGGCAGGAACTCATTTTCAAGAAGATCCCGGAGTTTGGGCAAGGGGCGATCGCGGCGTTCGAGCCCTTCATCGCGGATGATGGCGCGGGAAATGGCCTGCTTTTGAAGCTGGACGCCCATGGCCGCGACATGCTCGAAAACGCCACCCGCCTGCACCAGGGCGAATTGCTGCTCACCGTCGTCAATGGCACGCCTGTGGACATCATCCAGATCGATACGCCGATCACGGACGGGCGCTTCACCATCTGGCGCGGTGTTTCGGATGAAACGATCGCCCAAATGGAAAAGAGGCTGCCACACATCTCCGGCCTGAAGTCCTCCTCCGGCTACTTTGAGATGACGCCTTCGACAGCCAAGGAGAAGCGTGAAGCCCGCCGTGCGGCTGAGCAGGAGAAAAAATACCTCGAAGACATGGCCCGCCGTGCCGAACGCGGTGAGGATGTGACCGCGCCACGAAGCAAAGAAATCCCGCTGGAGTGATGAAAGCCCTCCTTTTGCCCCTCCTGCTGGCTTTGACGCCTCTCGCGAGAGGTCAGACCGGCCTCGTCTTACCCACGGAAAACACCGCGCTGCTCGAAAAGCAGCCTGCCGGGTATTTTCAGTTCGTAGACCGCACGTTCGAAGGTGAAAAGACCACGCCGTGGGAGGGCGGTCAGTTTGGGTTCGTCCGTGATCCGCGGCGCATCGGCGGTGCCATCGCCTACGCGAGGTTTCACGAAGGTCTGGACGTGAAGCCGCTGCGCCGAGATGCCAAGGGTGAACCGCTCGACGAGGTCCGGGCCATCGCCACCGGGCAGGTGGTGTATGTGACAGCCTCCGCTGGGCTGAGCAATTACGGGCGCTACATCGTGGTGCGGCATGATTTCGAGGCCACGGGGGCTTTTTTCTCCCTCTACGCCCATCTGCGTGAGGCACAGGTGCAGGCCGGGGATGTCGTGAAAGCAGGGCAGGGGATCGGCCGGATGGGCTACACGGGTGCGGGCATCGATCAGCGTCGTGCGCACCTTCATGTGGAGTTGAACATGCTTTTGAGCAGTGATTTTGACGCCTGGCATCAGGCGGGCTTCTCCACGCCGAACCACCACGGCATCTACAACGGCATGAATTTGCTCGGCTTGGACCTCCAGGGCTTGTTTTTGGCCACCGCGAAGAATCCGCAGCTTTCAATCCCGGAGTTCGTTCGTGGCGGCGAGGCGGCTTTTTGCGTGCGAGTGCCCGGAACGGCGAAAATGGAGCTCGCAGGCCGTCACCCATGGCTTTTGAATGGGAAAACGCCCCGTGGCACCTCCTGGGAGGTCACTTTCACTCGCTGGGGCTTCCCGATGGCTATCGAGGCCTCCTCCTCCGGCGTGGCTGAACCCATGCTCACCTGGGTGAAGGACGCTGGCATGCCCCATTATCTGCACACTCGCGGCCTCCTGACCGGTAGCGGCACCTCGGGAAAACTGACCGCTGAAGGGAGGGGATTCGTGCGGCTGATGTGCGGGTTGCCCTGATTATCAGCAAATTTAATGCCGAACAAACAACAACGTAGAATTGACTAAAGCCCCCTCGTCCGACCATTCTAGGTGCTCATTTTCATGAAACTAAGTCATCAATCCAATCTCCGAGCTAACCTCTGTTCCTTCATTGGCTTCATCCTGATGAATCTTTTCTGCGGGGCCGCCATGGCCCAAATCGCTGCTCCATCGGGATTGGCGGCGAATACATCCGTCGGTGAGCAAGTGACACTGACTTGGACCGATAACTCGACCAACGAAGACCGCTTCCAGATTTGGGTTCGGATACCAGGTAATACGACTTTTGCTCTGTTGGGTGAAACCGCCGCAAACGTGACGTCTCAATTAGTGACCGCCCCTCCTACAATTTCGCCCGGTTACGAATTCATCGTGAGGGCCGCCTCGGGGACCAGCACTTTTTCCAACGACAGCAACATTGTCTTTGCCAATCCATTTTTAAAGCCACCCACAGGCCTGACCATTAGCTGGCCCGCATCTACAACAGTCAGCTTGTCGTGGACTGATAACTCGACTTTTGAGGGAAGCTACGAAGTGGAGTACCGCTTCCCGGAAGACGCGAATTACACTTTTTTGGTTCGCCTTGCCGCAAACGCGACGAGCTATTCGATCGGCGTTCCTGCTAGTCCCGTCTATTTTCGTGTGCGAGCGACGCGCGGAGCTGGGCCAGACTTTTTTTCCTCTTTTAGCAATGAAGCGCTAACCATGTTGGCCCCAACGAATCTGACCGCGAGTACAGCTGGCGAAGGTGTGGTCAATTTGACCTGGACAGACAACTCGAGCATTGAGCAGGGCTATGCTGTCTATGTGAAGACCAGCGCCGCCAGCAACTTCACTCTCTACAATTATAGCTCGGCAAATGCCACCAGCTACTCGGTCACAGGCCTTGCACCTGGCGTGACGTACAATTTTCAAGTGGCTGCCGCCTATCTGGTGGCTGCGAACAATATCGTGGAGTCCACCAGGAGCAACACAGCCACGGCTACTCTCCCGCTCCCATTCACGGCCCCGACGAATCTTGCAGCATCCGCTGTTGCCGAAGGCCAAGTCAATCTCAGTTGGACCGACAACTCCGCTGCCGAGCAGGGATACGCCATTTATTACAAAACGAGCGCCGCTCCGAGTTACGCCCTGTACCGCTACACAGAACCAAACGCCCAAATCGAGGCGGTGATCGGCTTGGCCGCCAATACGACGTACAATTTTCAAGTGGCGGCCGTGCATTCGGCACCAGCGGAATCGTCCCGCAGCAATACCGCAACAGTGACCACCAGAGATGGATTTACGAGTCCAGCATACGCCGTGGCCACCTTAGGAGTGTCTTTCACTTACCAAGCTGCGGTCAGCGGTGGCTCGGCTCGAACCTCATGGAATGTCACCGGGCTGCCAACTGGCCTTTCTTTCAACAGCAGCACGGGCTTGATTTCCGGCGCGCCCACCTCCTACGGGGATTTCAAGTGTGCCAGGACAGCTTCATTTGCCAATGGTGTCACCGCCAGCAGCACGCTGACGATCCGGGTGCTCAGGAATCCGGTGGTGGCGGCCACGTTTAGTTCGCAGACGCTCAATGTGGGAGGCAATACCTCGGTTTCCCTGAGCTCGGGATTTTCGGATCCTGATGCGGAATCAGCAGCCAGGATCGTGACCAGCCTGGGCAACATGGACTTCGTGCTTTTCAACTCGGCCACCCCGCAGACCGTTATAAACTTCCTAAGCTATGTGAATGCTGCCGTGAATAATTTCAATGGCGCGGTGTTTCATCGGTCTGTGAAGGGGTTCATCGTGCAGGGAGGCTCTTTCAAGGTTCAATCTGCTCCGAACAACTTCACGCAGACTCCCACGTCTCCCTCCCCGCTGAATGAGCCAGGAATCTCCAATCTGCGTGGCACGGTGGCGATGGCAAAGCAAGGCGGAGACCCAAACAGCGCCACGAACCAGTTTTTCGTCAATCTGGCCGATAATAGTGCCATTCTGGATGGGCAGAACGGTGGCTTCACCGCCTTTGCGCGTGTCGCTGGGAATGGCATGGACGTGGTAGATGCGATGGCCCAATTACACAGTGTTTTTTCCGAGGTGACTGTGAATGGAGCAACCAATCCCAATCTGACCAGCTGGCCGGTGACCAGCGGAAGTGTGATGGACACGACCAGAATGGTCACGATCACTTCGGCGGTACCGGTGGCCGTTTTAAGCTACAGCATCACCGGCAACTCGAACCCTGCGGCCGTCACCGCCAGCATCAGCGGCACCAATCTGTTGATCAATGGCGTGGCGGGCGGGCAGAGCAACATCACCGTCACTGCCACGGACCTTGATGGAGGCACGGTTTCCCAGGTCGTTCCAGTCACGGTCAATCAAGCCCCTGCGATCACCAGCAGCACACCCACCTCCACAGGCACGGTGGGCGTCTCCTATTCCTTCACCTGCACGGCCTCTGGATTTCCTGCGCCCACCTTTACGGTCGCCTCTGGATCGCTTCCGACGGGACTGACCTTGAGTTCGGCCGGGGTGATCTCCGGTTCTCCGACGGCCGCCGGCACGTTCACCGGTACGATTACCGCCACCAATACCGCAGGCACCTCGACTGCGCAGAACTTTAGTATCACACTCGCAAAAGGAGCCGCCACGATCACGCTCGGCAGTCTGGCGCAGACCTACAACGGCAGCGCACGTGCGGCCACGGCCACGACCAGCCCGGCAAGTTTAAACGTCTCCTTCACCTACAACGGCTCCGCCACGGCTCCGACGAACGCGGGCAGCTACACCGTCGTCGCTACGATCAACGACACGAACTACGCGGGCACGCAAAACGGCACGCTTGTCGTTTCACAAGCCACTGCCACGATAACGCTCGGCAGTCTGGCTCAAACTTACAACGGCAGCGCCCGAACTGCTTCGGCTACGACCAGTCCGGCAGGTTTAAACGTCTCCTTCGCTTACAACGGATCCGCCACAGCTCCGACGACTGCGGGCAGCTACTCCGTCGTCGCCACTATCAACGACACAAACTACACGGGCACCCAGAACGGCACGCTGGTCGTTTCCCAAGCTACTGCCACGATCACGCTCGGCAGCTTGGCGCAGACCTACAACGGCAGCGCCCGTGCGGTCACGGCCACGACCAGCCCGGCAGGTTTGAATGTCAGCTTCACTTACAACGGCTCCGCCACGGCTCCGACGAACGCTGGCAGCTACGCCGTCGTCGCCACGATCAATGACACGAACTATGCGGGCACGCAAAACGGCACGCTCGTCGTTTCGCAAGCTACCGCCTCGATTACGCTCGGAAGTCTGGCGCAAACCTTCAACAATAGCCCGCGAGTCGCCACGGCCACGACAAGTCCGGCGGGCTTGAATGTCACCTTCACTTACAACGGCTCCGCCACGGCTCCAACGAACGCAGGAAGCTACGCCGTCGTCGCCACGATTAATGACACG
>JBEIGR010000320.1:0-6636 GCA_040381795.1 Verrucomicrobiaceae bacterium
CAAGGAACGTCTCAGCACCCAGCTCCTCGGCCCCATCATCTATTCCATCCAGCCGCAGATGGCCATCGACAGCAAAAACCACTTTCACCTCCTCTTCATGGCTCAGCCCCGTCTCTTCTGCCACACCATCATGAAGCCCGACGGCCAGATCGCCAAGCGCAGCTACTACCGCGATCTCGAAGGCAGCCGCCCCAGCCTCATCATGATCAAAAACGGCGCGGAAATCATCGGTGGCGAGTATTTCGATCCCTCGAAGCCCCCCGTGCGCAAAGGCCCCGCCATCCGCAAAGCCTCTGAGCGCCCTTCCGGCCTCTGAGTGCGCCAAGACAAAGGTTGACCGCTCTCCTGCCGCTCCGCTAGCCTTCGCCCGATGAAGGCAAAATTCGCTTTATTCGCACTCCTCGGCCTCACCGCGCTTTCAGGCCAAGCTCAGGAAAAAGCCGCGCCGCCGCCCGGCATTGAAAAAGCCGTCGAGGCCGTCTTTCCCGCCCTCGTCCGCATTCATGTCGTCACGCTCGAAGGCGAGGAGGGCGTGATGAGAAAACTCCGTGCCTCCGGCAGCGGTGCCATCATCTCCGAGGAAGGTCATGTGCTCACCAATCACCACGTCGCCGGCCGTGCCACCCGCGTCGTGTGCCGCACCGCCGACCGTGAAGAGATCGACGCCGAGGTCATCGGCACCGATGTGCTCACCGACCTCTGCGTGCTGAAGCTCGATCTCGCGTCCCGTTCGCAGCCAGCCAAAAAACTCCCCGTCGCGAAGTTCGGCAATTCCGATCAGCTCAAGGTCGGGGACACCGTGCTGGCCATGGGCAGCCCTCGCGGCCTCGCCCAGTCCGTCACCAGCGGCATCGTGGCGAACGTCAACATGATCCTGCCCAACAGCACGCTCACCATCGACGGCGAAAACGTCGGCCAGCTCGTGCGCTGGATCGGTCATGATGCGGTCATCCAGCCAGGGAACAGCGGCGGACCGCTGGTGAACCTCGCGGGAGAAATCATCGGCGTGAATGAAATCGGCACCGGCCCGCTCGGCGGCGCCATCCCTTCGAATCTCGCTCAATCCGTCATCCCTGAGCTCATCCAAAAAGGCTCCAAAGCCTGGAGCAGCATCGGCCTCACCTTCCAGCCCTTGTTGAAGACCTCACGCCATGAAAAAGGCATCCTCGTGGCCGATGTGCTTCGCGGCACCGCGGCCGATCAAGCCGGCATCAAGGCTGGCGACATCCTTACGAGCTTCGACAGTCAGGATTTCCCGCTCTGCACCAGCGAGGAAGACGTGCCCGTGGCGAATCGCCTCATCCTTGCCACGCCCGTTGGCAAAAAAGTGAAGATCGAAGGTCTTCGCGATGAAAAACCCACCACCTGGGAACTCGCCACCGAGCCTCGTGAACCCGCCTGGCATCGTGAACGCGAACTCAAAGCCTGGGGCATTACCGCCCGAGATCTCACCCGCGCCCTTGCCTTGGATCGTGGATTGAAAAACGCCCGTGGCGTCTATGTCGATGGCGTCCGTCAAAGCGGCCCCGCCGCCGCCTGCAAACCGGCGCTGTTACCCGGTGATGTCATTTTGAAACTCAAAGACCGCGAGATCACCCAGCTCGACGAACTCGAAAAAACCACTCGTGAGCTCACCCAGGATGGGGCCGCACCCGCGACCGTGCTCGTCACCTTCCAACGTGGCACGCAGCAGATGCTCACCGTCGCCAAAATCGGTCCCGATGACGAAGATGAAAACGCCGCACTAGCCGCCAAGGCTTGGTTTGGAGCCACTTCGCAGGTGCTCACCAGCGATCTCGCCGAGGCACTCGGTCTCGAAGGCAAAAAAGGCGTGCGCATCACCACCATCGTTCCCGGCTCCTCGGCCGAAACCGCCGGCGTGAAGCCCGGTGATGTGATTGTGAAACTCGACGGCCAGGTCATCGCCGCCCAAAACATCGGTGACGAGACCGTCTTTGGCGATCTCATCCGCCAATACAAACCCGGCACCGAAATCGAGCTCGATGCCTTCCGCGATGGCGAGCCGATGAAGTTCCATGTGAAGCTCCTGCAGCAGCCCAAGCAAGCCTCCGAGCTTCCCAAGCATGCCGATACCCAGTTCGAATTCACCGCCACCGAGCTCTCCGTCTCGGATCGCCATGAGAGCCGCCTGCCCAAGGATCTGCAAGGCCTGCGCATCACCACCGTCGAAAACGCCGGCTGGGCCGCCCTCGCCGGCCTGCGTGAGCGGGATGTGCTCCTCGCCATCGACGGCCAACCCGTAGAAAGCATTGACGCCCTCAAAAACCTCCTCGCCAAACTCAAGCAAACCAAACCCCGCCGCGTCACCTTTTTCGTCCGCCGCGGCATCCGCACTTCCTTTGTCGAACTCGAACCCAAATGGTAATCCACCTATGAAAACACTCGCTGCCCTCCTCTTCCTCTCCTCCAGCCTCGTCGTGTGCGCCGACGACGTGCCCGCCATGTGCCGCCAGCTTCTCGAAAAGCATGACGCCGCCATCGTGAACATCTCCGCCGTCGTCAAAGTCACCGTCACCGGCTCCAGCGGCACGCGGGCCGCCCCGCGTGAGATCAAGCTCGAAGCCCCCGCCACCGTCATTGATGCCGCCGCTGGTCTCATCGTCACCAGCCTCTCCCGCATTGATCCCAGCAACATGCCCACCAGCTCTGGCACCAAGTTCGAAGCCTCCCTTCAGGACGTTCGTCTCGTGCTCGCCGATGGCTCCGATGTCCCCGCCAACATCGTTTTGAAGGACACCGACCTCGATCTCGCCTTCATCCGCGTGGATCTCGCCAGCAAGGAAGCCAAAGGCATCAAGCTCCAGGCCATCGACCTCACTGACGCGGCCGATGTCGGCCCCGGCGATGACCTCATCGGCCTCAGTCGCGCCGAGAAAAGCGTCGGTCGTGTGGCCGGCGTGCATCGCGGCCATGTTTTCACCGTCGCCAAACGTCCGCGGAAACTCGTGCTCACCTTTGAGAGCTACCTCGGCAATCCCGTCTTCGCCGCGAACGGCAAATTCGTCGGCATCGGCACCACGCGTGGCATTCCCGGCTCCAGCCGCGGAGCACCCGCCATCATCACCGCCGCCGACGTGCAGGAACTCGCCACCCAGGCCCGTGCCGCCAAAGTCCCGGAACCCAAAAAAGAGGAAAAGAAGGAAGAAGCTCCGAAACCTGCTCCCGCCAAAAAAGAGCCCGCCAAAGGCTCCGCCGCCGATTGATCCATGAGACACGTCCTGCTCGCCCTCCTTCTCGCCACCTCGCTCTTTGGTGCTCCGCCGAATGTCGTCGTCATCCTCGCCGACGATCTCGGCTACGGAGATCTCGGCTGCTACGGCCATCCGAAGTTCAAAACACCGCGCATCGATCAAATGGCGGCGGAAGGCGTGAAGATGATGCAGTTCAACACACCAGCGCCATTCTGCGCTCCCACACGGGCCTCGCTCATGACCGGGCGCTATCCCTTCCGCTGCGGCATGACGCAGAATCCCGCGCCCGATGGCGGCGCGGAGGCGGATGCGCTTCGTTTACCGGCCTCCGAAGTCACCCTCGCGCATGTGATGAAGTCCGCCGGTTATGCCACTGGCATGGTCGGCAAATGGCATCTCGGCCACAAAGCCGGCTCGTTGCCGACTGAGCGAGGTTTCGACGAATACTACGGCATCCCCTACTCGAACGACATGCGCCCCGTGCAGGTCCTCGAAGGCACGGAAGTAGCTGAGTATCCCGTCGTGCAGGCCACGCTCACCACCCGCTACGCGAAACGCGCTGCTGATTTCATCCAGCGAAACGCGAAGAAGCCTTTCTTCCTCTACTTCGCCGAAGCGATGCCGCACAAACCACTCGCCGCCGCCGAGAAGAACTACCAAAAGAGCGGCGCAGGGCTTTACGGCGATGCATTGCTCGATCTCGACGACAGCGTGGGCACGGTGCTCGATGCGTTGAAGCAAAACGGTGTCGATGAAAACACGCTCATCCTCTTCAGCAGCGACAACGGCGCGTGGTTCGGCGGCAGTTGCGGTGGTCTTCGCGGCATGAAAGGCACGAGTTGGGAAGGCGGCTACCGCGTGCCGATGATCGCCCGCTGGCCTGGCAAGATCCCCGCCGGTCGGGTGAGCAGTGAACTGGCCGTGATGATGGATCTTTTCGCCACCGTGCTCGCCGCCACCGGTGCGAAGATGCCCGATGACCGCGTGCTCGATGGTCGCGATCTGATGCCCGTGCTCGCTGGCGATGCCAAATCACCTCACGAGTTCGTTTTCGGTCATCAAGGCCCCAAACTCGTCACCATTCGCGATGCCCGCTGGAAGCTTCACCTTCTTCCCGCCCGCGAAATGAACCTCAAACCCGGCCCCGATGGCAAATGGCTCGATCCACGCTTTCCCGATGGTGCCACGATTCTCGCCCCCTTCGAGCAATACAACCTCGACGCTCCCCCGGGACTCAAAACCGGTGTCGAAGGGGCCAAAGGCCTTCTCTTCGACCTCCAGACCGATCCCGGTGAGCAAGTCGATGTGGCTGCGAAGCATCCCGACCAAGTGAAACGCCTCCAAGCCGCTTTCGATGCCATGAACAAGGACGTTCCCGTCGTCGAAGAGGTCAAACGAGCTCCTTATAAGAAGCCATAGGCATTCTCGGCTGATACACACAGGCCGGATCTTCCGCGAAGGGATCACCGCTCACGCCATACGCTCGTGCCCGCGAGCCGCCGCAGATCGAATTGAACTCGCAGCGACCGCATTTGCCGCCGAGCGCGTTGTTGTCGCGTAGCGAGACAAAGAGCGGGTGATGCCGGTAAATCTCCGCCGCATGCTCCTCGCGCACGTTGCCGCAGTCGAAAGGCAAAAAGCCGCTCGGCGACACCACACCGGTGTGTGAGATGAACATCACACCTCGCCCGTCTCGAATCCCCAGCGGCGAGCGCATGCCCGGGCGATGCTTGCCAGCTCTCACGCCGAGCGTTTGCATCACCACGCGGCGGAAGTGATGCCCCTCCGTCGTTTTGACCGCGAAGGGCGCCTTTCCGACGAGCGATGCCATGTCGCGGAAGATGAATTCAATGTCCTGCGCATCCGGCAGATCGGCCGCTCCCGCGCGACCCGTCGGCACGAGCAGAAACACGCTCCACATCGCCGGTTTCAGCTCGAACATCAGGTCTTTGAAGGATTCATACTCACGCAGATTGCCACGCGTCAGGGTCGTGTTGATCTGCACGCTCAAATCCGCCGCGTGCGCCCGATGAACCGCTGCAATGGTGCGGTCAAACGTGCCGCTCACCCCGCGAAACGCGTCATGCGTGGCTCGTGTGGCCCCATCCAGACTCAGCGAAATGCGCTCCACGCCAGCCGCCTTGAACTCCGCGAAGTCCGCGTGGATCAGCCGCGCCGTCGCCGAAGGGCTCAGCCCCACATGCAGCCCTGCGGCTGTCGCCTCCCGCACCAGATCAAGGCAATCCGTCCGCATCAGCGGATCACCGCCCGTGAGGATCAGCATCGGCGGCTTCAACTCCGCGAGCTGCCGGATGAGCCGGCTCGACTCCTCGCGATTCAACTCCTGCGGATGCCGATGCGACTGCGCCTCCGCCCGGCAATGCTTGCAGGCCAGCGCACAAGCCCGCGTGATCTCCCAAAACACCAAAAACGGCCTCTCATTGAAACCATCGTAAGCCATCATTTCGGGATCAGGAGCAGGAGACATCGCGTGCATGCCTCAACAAACGCCAAACCATCCCAAACGCTCCGCCGCCGCCTGCCGAAGGCTGTGCCGATCTTGTGGGGTGGGCAAGATGGCCATTTGTTTATTGAAATGATTTGCCGGATTTGGTTATGATTGGCGAGATGAAAAGAAGCGCCTTCATACTTTCTTTGGCCTCCATGCTTTCCGTGCGTCTGTCGATTGGCTGTGATTGGGACAGGGATACCATCAAGGCGGAGTCCCGCCTCAAGAACGAAGCCAGTGGCCGCTTTGACATTGTCGCAGCGATTGTCGGCTACTTTGATCGCAATCCACCGCTTTATTATCAGATGAGGCTTGAGCGGATGGATAAAGAATCACTGACATGGCCTGATAAACTTGGCTTGTATGACGATGGTGGCGTAGCTGCAGACAGACTCGGGAAATCCGATATTGCCCTGCAATGGATGCAGAGAAAAAAGACTCGTATGCTCCTGCTGGAGAACAAAGCTACCAAGGATGATCGCTACCGCTATTATGCGAATCTAGGCACGATACATCTTCACAAATGGCTAAAGCTGCCCGCGCCATTTCAAGAGCGTGAAGAACTGCAAAAAGCGATTCAAGCAGTCAACGCTGCTCTGCAAGTCAACCCTGAAGGGCATTTCAGCCGGGAGATTTACCAGCTAGTGCTGCTGGATTGGCTGAACGATCAGTCGAATGATCGCAACGTTCATGGTCCATACTGGATCATCGACCGCTTTTTCGTGATTGCGTCGGCTCTGCAAAAGGAATTGAAGCGGCCAAACGATCCACTGGCCATTTGTGAAGGACTGGCAGGACTATCCATTCTTGGGAGTGCCTGGGAATCACCTGATGTGTTCATCCTACTTACGGAAGCATTACACGCGGCAGAAAAGCACGGCATCTCAGAATTGGCCTCGCTTCGCGCACAAGAGC
>JBEIGR010000321.1:0-6620 GCA_040381795.1 Verrucomicrobiaceae bacterium
CCGAAGGCTCCAAGGACAACGAATGGCGCGTCTATGCCTTCGCTGAAGGTGGCCGCCTGAAACTGCGCGAGCCCCTGCAGCAGCAGCAGTCCACTTACGACCTCGCCAGCGTCGGCATCGGCAGCCGTCTGCGTGTTCGCGAGCACTTCAATGTCTCCGCCGATGCCGGTCTGCCTTTCACTCGCGAGGGCGACACACGCGTCGGCGAGCTTCTCGTCACCCTCCGCTTCTGGGCGGATTTTTAACTTCCCTTCGTCATGATCAAACCCCTGCTTCATTCACTCGCTGCGCTCCTCCTGATCGCTCCGGCACTCCACGCCGAGGAAAAGGCCTGGCTGGATGCCAAATGGACGATCCGCAAAAAGATCGACCTCGACACCAAGGCCGCGGCCGTCGCCGATCCCATCGGCACCACCGCCGTGCTCGTTCGGTTGCATGAAGGTGTCTTCAACTTCATCTCCGCCCGCGAGGACGGCAGCGATCTGCGCTTCACGGCGGATGACCACAAAACCGTCCTCAAACACCACATCGAAAAGTGGGATCCATTGCTCAATGAAGGCTACGTCTGGGTGCAGGTGCCCGATTTGAAGCCCGCCGCCTCCACGAGCATCTGGCTCTACTACGGCAATGCCGAAGGCGCAGCCGCTGAACCAGCCAAAGAGACCTACACCGCCGACAGCGTGCTCGTTTACCACTTCGCCGATGCTTCAAAAGTCGGCAGCGACTCCTCCGCCACCGGTGCGAATGCGGAAGGCTCGCCACCACCCGCCGCAGGCTCGCTCATCGGCAGTGGTCTTCGCGTCTTTGGCCAGGCTCCCGTGAAGGTGAACACGCTGCCCGAATGGGCTCCCGGTACACCGCTGACGATTTCTGCCTGGATCAAGCCCGCCGCTCTCGCCGCCGATGCCGTGATCCTGAGCCGCCGCGATGGTGCGAATGCCTTCGTGCTCGGATTGAACAACGGCGTGCCCTTTGTCGAGATCAATAAGCAGCGCAGCAGCCCCGGAGCGCCGGTTGCAGCGGGTTCATGGACCCACATCGCCGCCGTGCATGACGCGGGCACCACCACGGTTTTCGTGAATGGCAAATCCTACGGCCAGTTCGCCGCCGCGCTGCCCTCCCTCAAAACACCTCTCGAACTCGTCAAGGACAGCAGCGCCACCGGCCTCAGCGGCTACACCGGTGAGATCGACGAGCTACAAATCGCCAAAACCCCGCGGCCTGCGGGCTTTGTGCAGTTCGCCTTCATCAATCAAGGCACCAGCGCTGATGCCCAGAAGCTCCTCACCATCGGCTCCGACGAGGCGAGCGATCACGAGGAGGAAAGCGAGATCGCCAAGCATCTTACCCTCATCACGGACATCTCCAAAGACCTCACCTTCGACGGCTGGGTGGTCATTTTCCTCTGCACCCTGCTCGCTATCGTCGGCTGGCTCATCGCCATCGGAAAATTCTTCTACCTCAACACCATTGAGAAGGCCACCAAGGAGTTCCTCAAGCGCTGGGAGAAGGTCTCATCCGATTTGACCGCCATTGACGCGGAAGACGAAAACAGCGTGAAAACACTCGGCGGCACGGTGAGTGCCAAATCGCAGAAATTGATGCGCAAATCGCCGCTGTATCAGATCTACCACCTCGGCTCCGACGAGATCAGCAAGCGCCTCAAACCCGTGCGCAAAGTCACCCTCGACAATTCGGACAAAAAAACCGCTCCAGGAGGTCTCTCCGGTCGCTCCATCCAAGCTATCAAAGCCACGCTGCACGGCGGCCTCGTGCGGGAGGTGCAGAAGCTCAATGGCAAGCTCGTCTTCCTCACCATCGGCATCGCCGGCGGTCCATATCTCGGCCTTCTCGGCACCGTTATCGGCGTGATGATCACTTTCGCCGTCATCGCGAAAAGCGGTGAGGTGGAGGTCAATAGCATCGCTCCGGGTATCGCGGGCGCTTTGCTCGCCACCGTCGCCGGTCTCGCCGTCGCCATCCCGGCCCTTTTCATCTACTCCTACCTCAGCGCCCGCATCAAGGATGTGGTCACGAACATGGAGACCTTCATCGACGAGTTCATCGCGAAGATGGCCGAACACCACAACGAGTCGTAAACCGCCATGGATGCCGACAACAAGAGCTACGACGACATCAACGTCACGCCGATGGTGGACCTCTACCTCGTGCTGCTGCTTATTTTCATCATCATGACCACTGCGGGCGTGCAGGGCGTGAAGGTGAATCTGCCGCGTGGCGGCCCGTCATCGGCAAAACAGCTCGAAGGCCCGAAAATGCAGGCCATCACAGTCAACACGGAGGGCAAGGTCTTCCTCAACACCATCCCCGTCACGCTCGACGAGCTTTCCAGCAAGCTGGAGGCTTTGAAGTCCTCCTCACCGGAATTTCCCGTCGTCATCCGGGGCGACAGCGCCTCGCAATACCAAGGCATCATGGATGTCCTCAACGTCGTCGGTCGCCTCGGCATCACGCAGGTCGGCCTTGCCACACAAGCCCGGAAATAAACGCCCATGAAGCCCACCCATCTCGATGACGATGACGATGACGATGACGATGAACCCGGTTTTTTCCGGCGGAATCTGGCCGTGATCGTTGTTCTGGTCATTGTTATTAAATCTTTAACATGGCTTATCCTCAAGTGGCTGGGGAAAACCGCAGCAATCACTGCATGGCTGTTTGTTCTCTTCAAATGCTCTCCGTCTAAGGCTCATCACAAGAAGCTCGACATGGTCATGGTGATGCCCATTTTCGTGCCGCCACCGCCCCCTCCGCCACCGCCTCCACCTCCGAAAGAAGAACCTCCGCCCGAGGAAAAAGAGGAGGAAATGGTCGCTCAGGAGGAAGTCACTCCCGAAGATCAAAAGCCCGACGACAAACCCGCTGAAAAACCTTCTGAAGAACCTCTCGGCACCGCCATCGCAGGTGGTGATGGCAGCGGCCTTGCCCTCGGTGGGAACGGCCGTGGCAATGGCACGGTGCTCGGTGGCAATGGCGGCAAGGGCGGCTCCCGCTGGGGCTGGTATGCCGGGCAGGTGCAAGACCGCATCGCTGAGGCGCTGCGTGGCAACAGCAGCACCCGCAACGCCGCCGCCACGATCACCGTGAAAGTCTGGGCCGACTCCACCGGCCGCATTTCCCGCGCCGCGCTCGGCCGCAGCACGGGCAATCCTCAAACCGACGACGCTATTAGAAACCAGGTGCTCGTCGGCCTCGTGCTCAACGAGCCGCCTCCTGCCGACATGCCCATGCCCATCAATCTGCGCATCACCGCCCGCAAACCGAACTGAAGCGATCTCTCATGCCTGTTTTCAAACATTCCCTTCAACACCTCGCCACGATCAGCCTCTTCGCTGCCTCGCTGGTCCTTCATGCCGAGGAGCCGCCGCTTCCCGCCGGGCCGCTCATCGCCGAAGTTGCACCGCAGACCGCCCCGGCGGCCACGCGTCCGCCTTCCGGCAAAGACAAGCTCGAAAAGCCCTCCGCGGCACCCCAGCCTCTCGCGGCTCCTGCGGCCGTGTCTGCCACTGGCGCACCACAGCCCAAGCCCGCCGCCTTGCTGCCTGATCTGCTGTTTGATCCATCCGGTCTGCCCATTCCCACGGAGCCCACCAGCCCTCCGCCGCCGTTCCAACCCGAAGAGGAAGACGACGCACCCGGCATGGCGGAAAGCCTCGCGGTCAATCTCGTGAAGCACATGGTGGAGCAGGGCATCATCACGCCGCAGGCGGGTGAAGCCCTCTTCAAAAAGGCCGAGGCCGATGTGGCCGCCGCCCGCGAAAAACGCCTCGCACGCCGCGCCGCACGGCAGGAGGCCGAGCAGTTTGCACAGCAGACCGGCACAGGTGAAGGCACCGGCGAAAAAATCCGCGTCACCTATGTGCCCGAGGTCGTGAAGCAGGAGCTGCGTCAGCAGATCAAGCAAGACCTCCTGGCTGAGGCAAAGAAGGAACTCACTTCCACCGTGTTGCCCGAATGGGTCGAAGCATGGCATCCCTTCGTCGATTTCCGCCTGCGCTACGAATACGACAGCTTTCCCGTCGGCAATGCCACCAACGGTGCCTTCCCAAACTTCAACGTCATCAACACCGGCCCGCCGTATGACACGAGCAGCGTGCTCTTCGCTCCGCAAATCAACTCCGACCAGGATCGCCAGCGCATGCGCCTTCGCCTCCGCATCGGCAGCGAGATCGACCTCGGGGACAACTTCACCCTTGGCGTGCGTCTCGGCACCGGGGATACCAACTCGCCCGTCTCCGGCAATCAGAGCTTTGGCAGCACCAACACCGCTCCTGGCGGCGCGGTGAATACGCAGGGCGGCCAGTTCTCGAAGTATGCCATCTGGCTCGACCGCGCCTTCTTGAAATGGGAGCCCGTGGATTCGCTCACCTTCACCATCGGTCGTTTCGACAATCCGTTCTTCTCCACCGCCGCCATCTGGTCCGAGGACATCGGCTTCGACGGCATCCTGATTCAAGGAAGACATGTGTTTGAAGAATCCGGCATCTCCCCCTTCATCACACTCGGCACCTTCCCGGTCTTCAACACGGACCTGCACTTTGCCTCCAACCAGCCTGCGAAGTTCGAGAGCCGGGACAAATGGCTGCACGCCGCGCAGTTTGGTGCGGAATGGAAGATCAACAAGGACTGGCATGCCAAGGCCGCACTGGCCTACTACTACTTCCAGAACATCGAGGGCAAGCTCTCCACCCGCTACATCCCGCGTAACATCGAGGATCAAGGCGATACCGATCACACACGCCCAAGCTTTGCTCAAAAGGGCAACAGCTACCGTGCGCTGCGCAACATCGACAACACCACGGCTCTGAACGGCTTCGGTGCGAACAACCAGTTTCAATACTACGGCCTCGCTTCTCCCTTCCGCATCGCGGCGGGCACCTTCCGGGTCGATTACAACGGCTTCGAGCCCTTCCAGGTCTCGCTTATGGGCGAGTACATCGAGAACCTCGCCTTCAACAAAGGCACCACGGGTGCCGCCGCGGTCAACAACCTCGGCACAGGTGGATTTGACGGCGGAAACAAGGCCTGGGATCTCAATCTCCGCTTTGGCACGCCGGAACTGCACAAGAAGGGCGACTGGTTTGCCTACATCGGCTACACGCACCGCGAATCGGACTCCGTGGTCGATGGATTCAACGACCAGAACTTCGGCGGCGGCGGAACCAATCTCGAAGGCTACTCCCTCGGTGCCGCGCTGGCTCTCTCGCCGCGTGTGAACGCCGCCATCCGCTGGATGAGCGCCAATCAGATCGCCGGTCCGCAATACAAGAACGACATCCTCTTCTTTGACATCAACGCGAAGTTTTAAAGTTCATGAAACGCCTTCTCATTGCCTCCTTCATTCTCCTCTCCGGTGTTTCTCAGGCGCAGGATGAATCCAGCGTCGTCGAGCAGCGCCTGCGTGATTCGTTAAAATCCATCGCCGTGCGTCTGCGCAATGCGGAGACCGACCGCGCCAACCTCCAGGCCGCCCAGGCGCAGAGCGAGATCACCATCAAACAACAAGCCGCTGAACTGGATGAGCTCAAAAAGAAGCTCACCGCCCTCACCAAGCAGTCCGCCGCGGATCAAGATGCCGCTCGCAAATCCATCGACGGTCTCAACGCCAAGATCGAGGTCACGCAGAGTGAAAACACCGCCCTCAAAACCGAGATCGTGAAATGGAAAGACGGCTTCAACAAAGCCGCCGCCATCGCCCGTGCGAAAGAATCCGAGCGAGCACAGGCCGTGACCAAAGCGGTCGTGCTGGAGCGCACGGTGGCCGACCGTGAACGACAGAACCTGGAACTCTTCAACACCGGCCTCGAAATCCTCGAACGCTACAAGAACTTCGGTCTCGGCAAGGCCTTGCTAGCCCGCGAGCCCTTCACCGGAAACACGAAGGTGAAGCTGCAAACCCTCGTGCAGGACTATGCCGCGAAGCTGGAGGACAACCGTCACAATCCCCTCCGCGACACTCCCGAGACTGCCGCCGCTGTGGCCGAACCCGCGAAGAAACCATGATCCTTTTCCGCCATCTGCTCGTGCTGCTTTTGAGCGCATCCGCCTTCGCGGATGATGCCGGGGTGCTGGCACGCGTGGGTGAGATGGAGATCAAGATCGAGGACATTCGCGCCTCGCTGGAGACGCTGGATGCCCGGCAGCTTGCGGCCTTGGGCCAGGACAGTGCCCTGCTGGAGCAGGTGGCGCGTTCCTTCATCGTGCAAAAGCTCGTTTTGAAGAAGGCGCTGGATGAAAAATGGGATCAGGAGCCTGCCATTATCGCAAAGCTCCAACGCGCCCGAGACAGCGCACTCACCGAAAGCTTCATCGAAGCCCAAAGCCAGCCGCCCGCACATTTTCCAGACGAGGACGAGCTGAAAGCCGCCTACGAGCAGCGAAAAGCCGCTTTGCTCATTCCGCGCTCGTTTCGCCTTGCGCAGCTTTTTGTGCCGGTGAGCGATGCGAAGGCAAAGACAAGCTCCAAAGCCCAAATCGAGGCTTTGAAGGTCAAAAACACGAGCTTCACCGAAATCGGCTGGCTGGCCGAAAATCAGATCCAGCCTGAAATCCGCTCCCAAGTGACCGCCCGGCGTGCGGGAGCCGTCACCGAGCCCGTC
>JBEIGR010000322.1:0-6614 GCA_040381795.1 Verrucomicrobiaceae bacterium
ATAGCTCGGCGCGGGGGGCGTGTAAGGCGGCGGAGGTGGGAAGGCGGGATCGTTCATCGGAGTGGAGTGCTGGAGTGTTGGAGAAATGGAGGGCTCAAAGCAGGCGGCGCATGGTTTGCAGATCTCGCATGAGGGGAATGAAATTATGGGCCTGGTGCGGGGCGGGCATGTGGAAGGCGTCTTGGACGCGTTGAAGGGGGATTTCGCAGCGTTCGGCGATACTGGCGGCGAGGGTTTCGCTGAGCTGGCGGGTGTGGACTTCGAGGCCGCTGTGATGCTGGCGCAGTTTTTCCCACACGGCCTCGCGGGCGGCCTGCACGAGCACATCAGGCCGACGCATGCGCCAGAAGAACTGGCCGAGCGCGGCGATGTGGCTGGCAAAGTGTCGCGTCTCGCCGAGTTCGACTTTTTCCAGCGGGCCGAAGCGCGGCATGTGTCGCCACAACCAGAAGGCGATGCAGGCGGCGAGGGTGAGGATGGCCATCCAGCCATGGTCCCAGAGCAGCGACCAGAAGCTCGCCGTGGCGGCTGCGACGAAATGCACCTGCCGCACGTCGTCCTCGCCGACGAGGGCGGAGAGCCAGCGGGCGTGATCGTGCTCGCCGAGCCAGCGATTGCGGAAGGGCCGCGCATGCGTGAGCACCGTGATGCGGCCACCGCCACGGATGAGATGCAGCGCTGCGGCGGTCTTTTTGGTGCCGACGACGAATTCATCCCGCGTGAGCTTGCGGTCGAGCTCCATCGAAAGGAAGCCGGCGAGTTTCAAATGATACTCCTGGCCCCGCCAGCGCAGGTTAAACTCCGCCATCTGATCATCCACGACCTGTTCGATGAGATTGCCGACCTTTTTCATCGTCTCGCGGACATCCTTGCCATCGACCGAAAGCTTCTTGAGCTCTTCCTCAGCCTTGGAGGACTCTTGGGTGTCCTTTTTGTCTTTGTCGTCCTTCTTGGTCTCTTCGACCTCAAAGCTCTTCCCAAACTTCTTGAGGGCTTGCTCGATGTTTTCGGGGTCCCACTTCTTCACCTTGATGCCGAGGTCGCGGAGCAGGGGATCGCCTTCTTCGACGAGGACCTCATTCAGCACACGCATGCCGAGTTCGAGGCCGGTGGCGTGGTCGTTGTAGCTGCGGGTGCCGCCCAGGCAGTAAACGAGATGCCCGCCACTATCCACCCAATCGAGGACCTGCTTCGTGCGACCCTCGGAAAGTCCGCCTTCGGCCGAGAGGAACATGACGGCGTCATAGTCCGGCATCTTCGAGAGATACAATTTCCGCTCGGCCTCATGCCCCAGCTCATCGAGCACTCGCTCCGCTGCGAGGAAGGGATTCACGCGGGCTTTGCCACGGTAGCCCGTGACCTTTTCGACTTCCTCCCAGTGGCCTTCACAGGCGCAAAGAGCGAAGAGCAAAGAGCAAAGGGCAAAGAGACGGAGAGCATGGAGTCGAGAAGTTCCCGCTCCGCTGCCGCTTGCGTCAGACTCTACGCCCTTAGCTCTTTGCCCTTCGCGATTCATACAGCGCCTCCTTTCCCCGCGAAGGGCCAGCGGGCGCAGAGGTGCATCACTTCATCGCGAGTGACGGGAAGGGTGGCGTAGGCGGTTTGGATCCACGCCCCGGTGAGTTGATGGAAGAAGGCCGCCTCGGGCTGCTGCGCATGCCTAGCGACGTGCGAGAGGCAGTCCTCCTCGGTGTCGCTATCGCGGATGGGCACGCGGCGCTGGGTGACGAGCCAGGAAAGCGAGCCGCGATAGAGCAGGCTGAGCGCTTCGCGGGCATTTCCGGCATCCCACGCGGCCATCGCGGCAGCGAGGATGTCATCGGGCAGGCTTTCACGCGTGATCTGCATGCCCATGACGACCTTCGGCGCTTCAAACTGAACCTCGTCCATCTTTCGGAAGGCGAAGACCTGGAGGTTCTTCACGAGGTAAACGACCAACGCGACCACGGCGGCGATTATGACGGCCCAGAAGAGAATCTCGCCAATGGCGGCGATGGCGCTGAAGTCGCCTTTCGGAGCTTCACCGAGGTCGATCTTGTCCGGCACGAACTCCCAGGTCTTCACCTTGTGGACCTCGAAGTCGGGGCTCTTCAGCACTTCCTCGGTCACCTTGCCCACATCCTCTGCCATGACTGTGCTGGTGAAAAGGAAGCCAAAGGCCAGCAGCGCCATCACCGGCGTGGTGAGACGGGCGGCGAGCTTGCGGAAGGCCAGCTCCACGTCCCAGCCCTCGATGCGAGTGCGGCAGTTTAGATACAAGCCAAAGCCCGCGCCGACGTAAAACGGCTCCACCACGGTCATGGCGAGCATGTAGCAGCTCACATACCACCAGACGAAAGGCGTGCGGTCGAGACCGACGGCATCGGGGGCTTCAAAGAGAGCACTCCAATCTGGCTCCCACGATTCCGGCAGGAAGCCGTAGGTGGTGAAGAGTAGGCCGATGAGCAGCACGATCTCCAGTTTCAGGAAGGCGTAGGTCACCATCATGCCGCTGCCGCCGCCATCCACGGCCAGCGTTTTCACCCGCTTCCGCACGGCGGAACCTCGCAGGCCCTCCAGCATCTGCGCGGGCATGGCAAAGCTGCGGATGAAGGACAGGCGCCGCCAGAGCAGCGCGGGCAAAAAGTTCGTGAACCACAGCTTCGGCCATTGCTTGAGCGTCTCGCCAAACTTGGGCTCCACTCCGAAGGCGCGGCGGCTGAGGTGGTAGAGCGGCACGCGGTCGTAGAGTGGCTTTAGCCACCACATGATGAGCGAGGCCCAGGTGGGTTCATTCGGCAGCAGCACGATGATCAGCGCCCAAACAGGGAAGACGGTGGCGCACCAAAGCGCCATCACGCGGCCGAGATCCCGCCGCACCATGGCACAGCCGAGGTCCACCGCCTCCCAGGGAAGCCGTGGACGCAGCGCGATGGTCACATCCTCAAGCCGCATGCGACCTCCTTCGACCTGAGAAGATCAAGAACGAGGCCACCAGCACCCACTGCACGATGCCAAAGCTGTATTTGATGACCGGAGCGAACTGCTTCGGCGACCAAAAGCCCTCAATCACCGCCGCGAAGCAGGTCATCATCGCCGCGCCGAGCATCAGCGGCAGCGCTTGACGGCCCGCCAGCACCAGTGCATCCCGCCGCAGCATGCGCCCGGGCTTTAAAACGGTGAGTCCCAGTCGAAAACCGGCCACGGCGGAGATCACCATGCCGGTGAGCTCCAGCGCCGAGTGACCGCTGACCCACAGCAGCAGGCTCTCAGGATCACCCGCATAGCGGATGTAGCCGGCGAAAGCACCAAAGTGTAGCCCATTGAACAACAGCACGAAGAGCGATCCCACCCCGCCTGCCAGACCTCCGGCGAAGGTCTTGAAGTCGATCCCCACGTTGTTCCAAATGTAGAAGCAAAACATGCCGAAGTCCGAGCCGAACTTCCCGCGCAGCGTCTCCACCAGATCGGAGCCGTGGCCATACATCTCCTCGGCGCTGGCCATGCCATCGGCGCCCAGCAGCGCCATCGACCACTCGGGGTAGTGCGGCGTGATCGTGACGAGCACGATAAGCGGGATATAAAAAATGGCGCTGCACCACCAGAAGAGCCGCCATTCCTTCCGCACGAGCTGCGGAAAGGTGACGAGCATCATGTGAATGAAGGCCTCCAGCCCGCCCGCCGTGCGCCGCTCCAGGATGCGGTAGCCGCGGATGGCCATGTCGTTGAGCTTTTGCGTGAGACGCTGCGGGCTCATGCGGTGCTGCGCCACGCTGAGGTCATGGCACACCTGCCGAAAGGTGGCTGGCAGCTCCACCACATCCGCCTTCGGCTTGGAGGACTCGGCGTCATTCATGAGACGCTCGAGTTTTTGCCAGCGCGGCTCGATTTGTTTCTCGAATTGAGCAGGCGTCATGACTCAGCGGAACGGTGGGGGTGACGGTTTCGGGGCTTCCGGCTCTTGAATCCACATCGCCATGCCCACGAGGCGGCGCAGGCCCTCCATGCCCACCGCTTCGGTGAGCGGCTGCAGGATGCTGGAGAGCTCTAGGCGGCGCTCGTCGGACCAGTTCGGGGCGCGTTCGAGGAATTGCTGGAGCGCGGCCTGCTCCTCGCGGCTCAAAGGTCTGGGTGGGGCGCGGCGTTCGGCATTCACGGTCGCCTTGGGCAGCGTCACCGGAGGCGGATCGGTGTAAACCATCACCGTGCCCGCCACGAGGTCGCCGAGGCGTTGGAAGCGCTTCGTGAAGAGGCAGCTCAAGAAGCCTGTGAGGTAGAGGAAGGGCATGAAATCGATCACGCGGAGGAAATTGCGCAGGATGGCCTGCGAGATCGTCACCGGCCCACCGGTCACGCTCACCACGCGGAGCTTCATCCACTTTTGCCCTGGGGTGCAGCCGCGTGAGCTGGCCTCAAAGATCACATTGTAAAACCAGTTCATCACAAACATCACCAGCATCATGATCCCCTGGGTCATCTCCTCGCCGATCACGTTGGAGACCGCCAGGCCGAGGGCGATCTCGATCACTACCAGCGCCACGAGAAACACCAGCAGATCGAGCAGCCAGGCCGTGCTGCGCACCGCCGGGCCGGCCACACGGAGTTGGATCTCGACGCCGTCCGCGAGTTCCACAGGTTGAAGAGTGTCCAGACGTGCCGCCGCCATGTTTTTTCGGTGCGCTACTCAAGCGGGGGCGGAAAGTTTTGACAACACTTGATTTGTTCCGCTAGCCTCCCGGCGAAAATTAATCTCCCCCCTCATGGAACCCACCAATCCCTACGCCACGCCCTCCGCCAACCCCTACGGTTCCAATCCCCTCACCATGGAAGGCAGCGTCGCCGCCGAAACCATCGCCCCGCTGGCCGGGACGAAGGGCTGGGTGCAGTTCATGTCCATCCTGCTGTGGATCGGCGTCGGTTTCATGATCCTCGGTGGCATCGGGATGATGACCGCAGGCTCATTCATGGCCGATGTGATCGCCAAAACGCAGCCAAACAATCCGATGGCGGGCAAAGGATTCTTGCTCGGGGTGGGGGCGTTGTATCTGCTGATGGCGCTGTTTTATGTGTATCCCGCCCTCAAGCTCTGGTCCTACGGCAGCCGCATCGCCAAGCTCAAGAACAGCCTCAGCCTCGCCGATCTGAATGCCGCGCTGCATGAGCAACGCCGCTTTTGGAAGTTCACCGGCATCGTCGTGATCGTCATGATGGGCATCTACCTTCTCTTCGTCGTCGGAATCGTCGCCGCAGGGGCCATGGCGGCTTCGAAAGGCCTGTGATCCGCTTGGAGCCGTCCACTGCCCCACCCAAGGAGAGGCACTTACCAAGTGCCTCATACCGGGACTTGGCAAGTCCCGCTCCTTGAGTGCGCCCGCTCACAGATCATCCAGCGGGCTGGTGATCTCTCCGCGCATCGCCTTGGCGAGCACCGTGTAAATCTCTGTCGTGCGCACATCCGAGTGCCCGAGAAGTTGCTGAACGGAACGAATGTCGATCCCCCGAAGCACGAGATGCGTGGCAAAGGAATGCCGCAGCACATGAGCCGTTACTCGCTTGCTGAGTCCTGCCAGCTTCGCCGCCCGCTCCAGCTCCCGCGTGATGGCGATCTCATGCAGATGGTGCCGCCCGCGCCCGTAGGAGCGTTCGCCAGAACGCGGGCTGCCGTCACGCTCTAGATCCTCCCACACCTTGGCGGATGGAAGGAACCAAAACCACGGCCAGCTCTCCGCGGCTTTCGGATTCTTTACGTCATAGGCCTTCGGCATCGCCACGCCCGGCACCCCGTCTCGCCGGTCAGCATCGAAGACTGCCCGCACTTGTTTCAAATGCTCTTCGATGGGGTGCAGCAGGCTTTTCGGCAATGTGATGACTCGGTCCTTGTCGCCCTTGCCACCCCGCACCTCAATCTTCCCGCCGCTCACATCCACATCTTTGATCCGCAGTGCCAAGACCTCGGCGACTCGCAACCCGCAACCGTACAGCAGCTTGACCGCCAGTCCCGCCGCACCCTTCACGCCTGCCAGCAGTGTCTTCACTTCTTCTTGCGTCAAAACCACTGGCAGATACTTCGACCGTTTTGCCCGCACTGCATCAAGCCCCTCCAGTTCCATTTTGAGCACCTCCCGGTATAAAAAAACCAGCGCGTTCAGGGCCTGATTTTGGGAAGAGGCTGTCAGGTTCTTGTTCACGGCCAGATTGGTCAAAAAGGCCGCCACCTCTTCCGTTCCCATCTCCGCCGGGTGCCGCATCCTTCCCGTCGCTTGCGCTTGGAAGAGTACATAGCGCTTGTACCACTGAATGTACGTCTCCTCTGTCCGGGGCGAGTATTGTTTGAGGCGGAGCACGCCACGCAGCTTGTCCTCCAGTTTGAGTTCCGGTTTGTTGCTCATAGAACAGCCCCACTATCCAGTATTTGAGTGATATTCTACTTTTTTGTGGCGCGAGTACGGCATAGGCGGCTAAAACGACACCATGAAGACAAAAACCCGTGATATTCCCGTCAAAGTGTCGGCTATAAAGCTGCTGACAAACCTCACGATCTGTGAATGATCTTCAATGTTATGCAAGGAAGCTCACGACGAGGGCTTTTTCCGCCCGCAAATAGACGCGGATGAAGCGCGGATGGTCCTTGCTCA
>JBEIGR010000323.1:0-6610 GCA_040381795.1 Verrucomicrobiaceae bacterium
GCCATGAAAAACGACCCGCAACTACCAAGGTCTGCACTACAAGCCATTTTGGAAACGACCTCTTGGAAAAATCAAGGCTTCCAGCACCACGAAACGTCAAAAATAGTCGTTTTTGCCTTCCAGTTCGCCAAGTCGGGCTAGTTCGGGGAACTCATGAACGGGAAGTCCAGACATCGGTCGGCTGGCGACATATTCCACCCGTTCGACGAGGCGTTTCACCTGGAGACGGGCATAATGCTCTGAGTCACGGGCGATGTAGCCATGGATGGCCCGCAGATCAGAACGAGCCTGCCTGGACCATTCCACTTTCATGCGTCGAGTCCGAACTCTTTGCGAATGGAGGCATGAGAGTGCTTGCGACCGGAACGGAGGTCGGACAGGCCCGCTTCGATCTTCTGGCGGACATAGATTTGATGCATCAAATCGTCCCAGCTGGCGGACTCGGGCAGTTCACGCACCAGACATGCGGCGGCAGATTTGATCGTTGGCGATTTCACAGCTGACATGGATGAAATGAGCCCCTCCGGGCAAGAAAAGCAAGCTCTGCGGCATTCAGCCCTTTCACAGAGAAACGGGTGTGCCACGATGCCGCATGGAATTTCATCACCTGCGCTACTTCACCGCTGCGGCGGAGGACATGAGCATCTCGCGGGCGGCGCAGAGGCTGCATGTGACGCAGCCGGCGCTGAGCCGGCAGATCGCGGCGCTGGAGGCGGAGCTGGGCGTGGCGCTGTTTGACCGGGTGAAGAAGCGCATCGTGCTGACGGACGCGGGGCGGTTTTTTCTGCCGAAGGCCCGCCAGATCATCTGCGATGCGGAAACGTCGGCACAGCAGCTTCGCGAGCAGTTTGGCGATGCGCCGCGCACGTTGCGGCTGGGTTTTCTCTCGATCTTTCTCGACGATCTGGTGGCTCCGGCGATGCGGGAGTTTCGTCAGCGGCATCCAAAGTCACGCGTGAGCCTCTTTGAGCTGGCGCCGCGTGCGCAACTCGACCGCCAGCGCGGTCACGAGCTGGACGCGGCGATCCTGGGCAACATCAAGGAGGCGGACCGGCAGTTTTTCGCGGTGCGAAGGCTTTCGCAGCACCAAATGGCTGCGGTGGTGCCGGAGGACCATGTGCTGGCAAAGAAGAAGACGATCAAACTGGCCGCACTGGCTCGCGAATCGTGGATCTCGCTGAGTGACGCAGTGTTTCCGGGTCGGCGGGAGTTTCTACGCGGCATTTGCGGTGCGTCGGGCTTTGAGCCGCAGATCGTGAGCGAGGTGGATTCGCTTTCGCTCATGCTGGCGGCAGTCGCTTCGGGCGATGGCTTGGCTTTGATGCCAGAGCATGCGCAGAAGATTCCCCATAGCGGGGCTGCGTTCGTGAAACTGACGGCTCCGGTGCCGAAGACGGAGCTTCTTCTGGTCAATCCAAAGGGTAAACCAAGTGCCGAGATGGCCACGCTGGCGGAGCTGATCGCCGAAAGAGCATCGAGGGTTCCGGAGTGATGATCTCGAGTGGTTGCCACGTCATGACGTGAATTGTATTCGAGGACATCCCGCTGTTAATCCCCATGGTGTTTCGCTCGTCCTGCTTTCTGCTTCTGATGCTTGTGTCCTTTGTGAGGGCAAGAGAAGGGCTGTCGTGGCTGAATCCTGAACTCCGCGAACTGGATGAGCGTCGCGGTGATCTTTTGGCTCAAATGGATGCCCTGCCCTTGTGGCCGCTGCCGCAGGCACATGAGCGGGCGGGTTTTCACAGCGGGTTTGCCGGGAAGGCGGAGTCCTTGCGCTGGGTGCAGGTGGATTTGGGGCAGGCGATGAACCTAGAGGCGGTGATCGTGATTCCAGCAGTGCTGGGCGGTGCGGAGGCGTATGGCTTCCCGAGGCGGTTCCGGGTGGATGCCTCGAATGATGCGCTGTTTGCGGATTCGGTGACGCTTCTGGATCACTCGCATGAGGATGCGCCTTCCATGCTTGCCCCGTGGCACATGCAGGCGCGGGGTGTGAAGGCACGCTTTGTGCGCTTCACGGCCACCAGGCTGGCACCACAGCCGGGGCTGGGTTCACGCTCGATGTTTGCGCTGGGGGAGCTGCTGGTCACCAGCGGCGGGCGGAATGTTGCTCTCGGGTGCCGTGTGGAGGCTGGCAATGCGGTGGAGACGCTGCCGACTTGGTCGCCGAGGCATCTGGTGGATGGCACGCATGCTCTGGGCCTGCCGGTGACGGCCGGATCGGCTCGCACGAATGGCTGGCACAGCGCGATTTCATCCAAGGCAGGTGCCGTGAAGTGGGTGCAGGTGGATTTGGGTGAAAAGCGGGCGGTGGATGAGATTCGGCTCATTCCGGCACACCCGAGCGATTACCCGGATCGCTTCGGTTTTGGCTTTCCGCGTCGTTTCAAAGTGGAGGCGGATGAAACGCTCCTCTTTGATGGCACGAGCACGGATTTCACGAATCCGGGCGATACGCCCGTGGTCTTCCCCTCGCCGGGTTTGCAGGTCAAAACGATTCGCGTGACGGCGATGAGCCTGTGGGAGCGCAGCGCGGATTTCGTGTTCGCGATAGCGGAGTTGCAGGCCTTTCATAATGGCAAAAACGTGGCCCTCGGTGCCGGGGTGACCAGTTCCGATGACACCCTCACCCCTTCATGGCAGCCGCAGCATCTCGTCGATGGGCTCGCGAGCGTGGGGGTTCTCCTGCCAGAGACTGTCTGGCTGGCAGATCTGTCGGAAAAGCGTGCGCTAACGGCAGAATTGAATCGGCTGGCCGCAGCGAGCACACTTGCTACGGAGGCGGCATGGCGGAGGGCCTGGTGGCTTGGAGGCTTCACGATCCTCGGCAGTATCATCGTAGGGTGGATGCTGCTGATGCGCCTGCGGCGGGCGAGGCATGTGGAGATGGAGACGCTCCGCCAGCGCATCTCGCGGGATTTGCATGACGAGATCGGCAGTCATCTGGGAAGCATCCGGCTGATGTCAGAGCTGGCGATCCGGGATGGCGGCGGAGATGAATCCTTGCAGGAAATTCACCGGCTCGCGGGCGAGGCGGCGGAATCCATGCGCGGCATCATCTGGCTGGTGCGTGAGGGTGATGCGCCCACGCTCAGCCGCCTCGTCGAGGCCATGCGTCAAAGCGCCGCCACCCTGCTGAAAGGGCATGAATGGACGCTGGATGCTCCCACTGCTGAGACGGAGATGCGAACCGCCTCGCTGGAGTTTCACCGCCAGGTGTTTCTGTTTTTCCGTGAGGCCGCCCACAACATCACCCGCCATGCCGGAGCCACTGCCGTGAAGATCGAGATCCAATGGAAGGCGAAACGCTTTCATCTGCACATTGAGGACAAAGGCCACGGCTTCGATGTAGATGCGGTGACGGCTGGAAACGGTCTCGCCAATCTCCACCATCGAGCCGGACTGCTCGGCGGCACTTTGCATCTCACCAGCGAGCCAGGCAAAGGCACGCGCATCATACTGGAGACACCCTTCCCATGAAAACGATCTGGATCATCGAGGACCACACCGCCTTCCGCCGCACGCTTCAGCGTCTGCTCGGCGCGGAGAGTGACCTGCGATGCACGGGCGATTTCGACTCGTGCGAGAAAGCCCTCGCTGCCTTCGCGCAGAGAGAAGCGCCGGATTTGATCCTGCTCGATGTCGGCCTGCCAGGCATGAGTGGGCTGGAGGGCATTCGTTTGATCAAACAACGCAGTCCGAAGACGCTCGTGGTCATCCTCACCGTCTTTGAGGATGACGACAAAGTCTTCTCCGCCATCTGCGCGGGTGCTGCCGGGTATCTCCTGAAGACCGGTAGCGCAGCAGACATCACGCAGGCAGTGCGAGAGGCTCTCACGGGCGGCTCCCCGATGACGCCACGCATCGCCCGCCGCGTGTTGGAGATGTTTTCCAAGTTCGCCCCAAAGCACGGCGACTACGGCCTTAGCGAGCGGGAGAAAGAAATCCTCCAGCTCATGATCACCGGATTGATCAAAAAAGAGATCGCGGACAGGCTCACGCTCAGCATCCACACCGTCGATACCTACCTGCGCCGCATTTACGAGAAGCTGGAGGTGAATACACGCACCGGCGCGGTGGCAAAGGCGCTGAAGGAAGGGCTGGTCTAGCGGACGCGAGAGGCTCTGGCCGCAGCCTCGCGCAGCTTGTCCTTCTTGCTTTTGCGGTGGCCTTTGATACCGCCGGTGCTTGATGTCAGCGGAGCTTCATCATGAGGCTCGAAGCCTGAGATGTGCTCGCGAGGGATGGTGAGATGGTGGCGCTTCTCGATGAGGCAAAAATGCGCATGCGCCGCTGCAGTGATGAAGCTCACGGCGGTGCCGGCTTCGCCAGCGCGGCCTGTGCGGCCGATGCGGTGTGTGTAATCCACGGCGGAGCGTGGCAGGTCGTAGTTCACCACCACGGGCAGCTGCACGATGTCGAGTCCGCGTCCGGCGAGATCGGTGGCCACGAGCACCTGGATTTGCGAGTCTTTGAAGGCGGCCAAAGCTTGGCTGCGTGCGCCCTGGCTGAGCTGGCCGTGAAACGCCACGGCGCTGATGCCATTGCGCCGGAGTTTGTCCGCTACATGCTCGGCGGAATACTGCTTGGCCACAAAGACCAGCACACGCTTCCAGCCTTCCGTCTTGATCAAATGCCGCAGCAGCGGTGTGCGCTTGTCTTCATCTACCTCAATGGCGCGTTGCTCGATGACGGGCATCTCCGTAGGCACTGAGTCGATCTCGATGCGTGTGGGCTCGCGCAGCAGCTTTTGAGCTAACGATTCAATCGCCTCAGGAAAGGTGGCGGAGAAGAGCAGGTTTTGCCGACGCTTGGGCAGCAGAGCCAGCACCCGCGCTAGTTCCTCGGCGAAACCCAGATCGAGCATCCGATCCGCCTCATCGAGCACCAGCGCGGCGATGTGGTCGAGATGCAGCGCATTTTTATCCACGAGATCGAGCAGTCGGCCCGGCGTGGCGATCACAAAATCCGCGCCACCACGCAGCGCCATCATTTGAGGATTGATCGAAACACCGCCGATCGCACTCACGACCTTCATCCGCTCTGGCAGATGGACGGAGCAACGCAGCACTGTCTCCATGACCTGCGCAGCCAGTTCACGCGTGGGGACGAGGATCAGGGTGTGAACTCGGCGCGGCTTCTCTAGGCGGACCGCGAGCCACCGCTGGAGCAGCGGCAGCACAAAGGCCATCGTCTTGCCGGACCCCGTCTGCGCCGAGGCCAGCACATCGCCCCCTTTCAGCACCGCCGGGATGGCCGCCGACTGCACCGGCGTCGGCGTGACGTAGTGGGTGATAGCACTCAAAAGGGGAGCGGACAGGCCGAGCGAGGAAAAAGGCATCTGCGCCTATAGCCGTGATCCGATTGCCAGCAAGATGCCGTCCCCGGATGAATCACGCTGTCACGCACTCGCGTGGCATGAAATGAGGCATTCCACGCCGTATATAAGAGCATGCGCTCTTTTTACCTCTTCATCGCCTGCACCACCCCCGCCCTCGCGGTGGATTTTGTGCGTGAGGTGCGGCCCATCTTTGAAAAGCACTGCTACGAGTGCCACGGGGCCGAAAAACAGAAGAACGACTTCCGGCTCGACATCAAAGCGGTGGCTCTCAAACATGTAAAAGCAGGCCACAGCGCGGAAAGCCAGCTTTTCCGCTTCGTCAGCGGTTTGGAGAAGGACACGCCCATGCCGCCAAAGTCGAAGCTCAGCAGCGGGGAAATAGAAACGCTGAAACGCTGGATCGACGAAGGTGCAAACTGGCCCGATGGCGTGGATGTGGCGAAGCTGGAGGACAAAACGGACTGGTGGGCCTTCAAACCTCTCTCCAAACCCCAAGGCCAAAGCGTGGATGCCTTCATTCACGAAAAGCTGAAGGAACAAGGCCTCACGCCCGCCCCACGCGCCGATGCCCGCACACTCATCCGCCGCCTCTACTTCGATCTCACGGGCCTGCCGCCTGATCCGTCCGATCTGACTGATCTGACCGATCAGAAGTATGAAGCTCTCGTGGACAAGCTCCTCGCCTCGCCCCGCTACGGCGAGCGGTGGGCACGGCACTGGCTGGATGCCGTCCACTACGGCGAGACGCACGGCTACGACAAAGACAAGCCGCGCATGAACGCCTGGCCGTATCGGGATTACGTCATTCGGGCGCTGAACAGCGACAAACCCTACGCCCGCTTCATTGAGGAGCAGATCGCCGGAGATGAGCTCTATCCCGGCACGGTGGATGGCATCGCGGCGCTTGGGTTCATCGCCGCAGGGCCATGGGATTACATCGGGCATGCGGAGGTGCCGGAGACGAAGCTCGATGGCAAGATCGCGCGGCATCTGGATCGCGATGACATGGTGCAAAACGCCATCGGCACTGTGTGCAGCCTGACCGTGCAGTGTGCGCAGTGCCACTATCACAAATTCGATCCCATCTCGCAGGAGGACTACTACTCGCTGCACGCTGTCTTCGCCGGCATCGACCGCACCGATGTCGATTACTACCCGGATGACGCGTCGATGCAGAAGTTCGCCGCGCTTCAAAAACAGAAGAAGCAGATCACGGACACCATCGCGGCATTGGAAGAGCCTTTGAAGAAAAAAGCCGGCGCAGCCTACACC
>JBEIGR010000324.1:0-6579 GCA_040381795.1 Verrucomicrobiaceae bacterium
AGTCTTGCCTTTAAGGGGGGCGAGGCTCGCGTCTTTTTCAGTGTAGATTTTGGCGGGCATTAGTGTGGTCTGGTTTAAGGGGCGGCGATACTGGTTCATAGCCCCCGAGGGGTCAACCGCCTTTTTCCCAGCCCTCCGGGGCGCACAAAGCGAGTCTGTGCCTTTCGATACCGGCAAATTCGCCTCGCCCTCATCCCGTGCGAGAGAGGGCAATACACCCTACGCAGCCTGCGTTTTGAAAGCATGCGTCCGTTCCTTTTGTCGAGTCTTCTAGGCCTTCCGTGGCTTTCCCTCGTGGCCTTGGATTTCCCCTCCACACCACCCGTGGAGCCGCAAAACGCCGCGAAGACCTTCCATGTGCTCGACGGCTTCGAGATGCAGCTCATCGCCGCGGAGCCGCTCGTCACCGATCCCGTCGCCATCACCTACGATGCTGATGGCCGCGCCTACGTGTGCGAGATGAACGACTACCCCTACACCGACAAAGCCGCACACAAGCCCAGCCAGGAAAACCCCACGGATGCCCACATCGGCAAAGTGCGCCTGCTGACCGACACCGATGGCGACGGCACCTTCGACAAGGCCACCGTTTTCGCCGAGGGCCTGTCGTGGCCCACCGGTGCCGCCTGCTGGAAAGGCGGCATCTTCGTCACCGCCACGCCGGACGTTTGGTATCTCAAAGACACGAATGACGACGGCGTGGCCGATGTGCGGCAACGCGTCTTCACCGGCTTCAAAAAGCTCAACGTGCAGGCCGTCATGAACAACCCCATCTGGGGCCTCGACCACCGCATCTACATCGCCGGTGGCAGCAACGGCGGCGAAATCCAGCGTGTGCCCAGCAGCAAGAGCGTCATGCCGCTGCCGAAGGACTTCAAACCGCTCCCCATCAAGCGAAACGACTTCTCCTTCGACCCCAGCACCGGCGATGTGCGCCTCGAAAGCGGCGGCGCACGCTTTGGCAACACCTTCGATGATTGGGGCAACCGCTTCCTCTGCAACATCCGCAATCCCTGCCAGCACGTCGTCCTGCCGTATCGCTACCTCGCGCGGAACCCGTATCTCGTTGTCCCCAGCGCCCTGAACGACTGCGCGGAGGCTGGCGACCAGCTCCCCGTCTGGCGCACCAGCCCCGCCGAACCCTGGCGCGAGTTCCGCGCGAAACGCTGGGTGCAGGAAGGCAGCCACCTGCCGAAAAGCGAGCTCGTCGGCGCTGGCGTCGTCACGTCGTCGAGCGGCATCACTGTCTATCGCGGCGATGCGTATCCGAAAGAGTATCGCGACTTTGCCTTCGTCGCGGACGTGGCCGGGAATCTCTTCTACCGCATGAAGCTCGTGCCCGACGGCGTCACCTTCAAAGCCTTGCAGGTCGATGGGAACAAAAACTTCTGCACCAGCGACGACCTCTGGTTCCGCCCCGTGAATTTTGTGAATGCCCCCGACGGCTGCCTCCACGTCTGCGACATGTATCGCGAAGTCATCGAGCACCCCTGGAGCATCCCCGACGACATCCACACCGCCGTCGATCTGCTACGAGGAAGGGATCGTGGAAGAATCTGGCGTCTCGTTCCCCGCACTGTAGTCCCGCCTTCAGGCGGCTCTGAAAAAGCACCGGCTGAAGCCGGGACTACAAAACGAATCACTCCCAAGCTCAGTGCTGCGAGCACTTCTGACCTCGTCTCCCTCCTCGACCACCCCAACGCCTGGCACCGCGAAACCGCGCAGCGCTTGCTGTTTGAGCATCAGGACAACGCCGCCGTGGAGCCGCTGCGGGAGCTGGTGAAGAGCGGGAAGACGGCGCAGGGGAAACAGAGTGCCCTATGGTCCTTGTCGATCTTCACCAAACTCACCAGCAAAGAGTTCACCGAGCTGTTGAGAGGGCCGGATAGGCCTTTAGTTGCTGTCGCAGGTCGAATATTGGAGCCACAGAATGTCATGGATTTTTCGGTCGGATCGAGCTTGAAGGATCCCGAGGCCGAAAACGAGATGTGGCTGAGTTACGGGATTCGCAACGCGGCTGTGAGTCATGTGTCAGCTGCCACTCGCTTTCAATTGACTCTATCCTTGGGATGGACAGCCACCTTCACCGCCGAATGGACTCCCCCATCTGATGACGCCCATGATCCATGGATGACCAAAGCGATCCTGCTGAGTTCCCCCGAGGTGGTTCGGAACGCGCTGAAGTCTGGTGGCATGCGCCCAGACTCGGACGCTTTCTCTGAGTTGATGAAAACAGCTCCAGCCATGTTGTTCGAAGAGCTTCCGGCCGCTGAATACCCTTACCTCGATTTTATCGAGCTGCTGAAGACTTATGAACCCACTCACCCCAGTTCGAGTCACAGCGGATTGATCGGGCTATTCCGTTATTTGCAGGCCAAAAAGCTGGATCTGAAAACTCAGATTGGCAAAGAGGAGGGGCCAAAGCCTCGACAAACTGCTGCTTTGGATTGGATCGCCTCGGTGACGAACAGAGCCGTCAAAGAGGTCGCCACGCCAACACTGGATTCAACAGTCCGCTTTCGAGCGATTCAGCTCATAAGCTTCAAACCGTTTGGGGATGTCGTTCCGATCATAACCAGTCTGCTAGCCCCTTCACAGGCTCCAGAGCTCCAACTCGCCGCCCTCGAAGCACTCGGCAGCTACCGCGAGCCGGCCGTCGCCGACA
Source organism: Verrucomicrobiaceae bacterium (assembly GCA_040381795.1). Classification (GTDB taxonomy): domain Bacteria; phylum Verrucomicrobiota; class Verrucomicrobiia; order Verrucomicrobiales; family Verrucomicrobiaceae; genus Prosthecobacter. Next base: position 2,666 of record JBEIGR010000324.1, read on the forward strand.
TCCTCATCGACGCGTGGCCTAAGATGACGCCGGCGCTTCGTGACAAGGCCACCACGATCCTGCTCTCGCGCACGGATCGCATCGCGAAGCTGCTGGATGCCATCGAGGCGAAGAAGATCACGCCCGCGCAGCTCAGCGTCGCCGCGAAGGCGACGCTCGGGCGGCAGAAAACGCCCGCGCTGGCCGAGCGCATCGCCAAACTGATCGGCGATGGTTCGTCGTCGAACCGGAAGGCGGTCATCGAGACGTATCTGACGGCGATGCTGGGTAGTGATGCGGGCACTCTTGCCCGCAATGAGAGCGTGGTTGCGGGCAAGAGTGCCCGCATTACCGGAGACGCCACTCGCGGAGCCAAAATCTACGAAACGGCCTGCATGGTCTGCCACAAGTTCGCGGACAAGGGCAACGACGTCGGGCCGCATCTCGGCACGATCAAGGCGTGGACCGCCGAGCAGCTCGTCACGAACATCCTCGACCCGAATCGCGAGGTTTCGCCGAATTTTGCGCTCTACCTCGTCGAAACGAACGACGGTCGCACCCTCAGCGGCCTCATCGCCAGTGAGACAGCGGGCAATCTCACCCTCAAACGCGCCGACGGCGGCACGGACACTGTCTTGCGCAGCGAGATCAAATCCCTCACCAGCCCCGGCATCTCCCTGATGCCCGAAGGCCTCGAAGCGGCGATCACGCCGCAGCAGATGGCCGACCTCATCGCCTACCTCAAAGCACCGTGAGGCCGGATGAATGGCCGCAAAAAATCGCAAGGACCGCAAAAAAGTCAGAGAGTTCTATTTTGCGTTCTCTGCGATCTTTTGCGGCCATTCCTTCCCTTGAGAAACCTCTCGAAGCGTGTTCAGACTCCCGCATGATCCGCCTCGCCCTCTCGCTCTGTCTTCTCACGCTCTCCTGCGCGGCGCAGGGACTGCCGCCGGTGTTTGAAAAGTGGGCGGCGGACCAGAAGACGGTCGGGAACATCCACGTCACCTTCCAGCAGGTGCGCACCACACCGGCGCTGAAGGAGCCCGCGAAGAGTGAAGGCCGCTTTTGGAAGATGCAGGATGGCCGTTTCCGCTGGGAGCTCGGCTCGCCACCCACCACGGTCATGATCTTCAATGGCGAAAAAGGCTTCCTCAAAGAAGGCAAGGACGCCGCCTGGCAAGAACTGAACCCCGACGACCGCCGCGCCCGCACCTGGATGAAATTCCTCAGCGGCCGCGAGATGGACACCGCCTCGCTCACGGCGAATTTCAGCATCAAAGTCACCCAGCAAGAGGCCAAGTTTGCCACCATCACCCTCGTCCCGAAGCCGCTGCTGGTGAAAAAGCATCTCAAGCAGATCGACATGCAAATCGAGCCCGGCGGCAAACGCATGTACCTCCTCCGTATCATCCAGGGAGACGGCTCCACGCTGACCCTGACCTTTGGCGAGCCGAAACCCGCGAAGGCGGCTGATGCGTCCTTTATCGCGAAGTAGGCACGTTCACTTGGTAAGGCGGTGATTCATGCGCTTTTGCGGGAACTAGAGTCTGTTTACCAAAAAACAGAATCGCCACCGGAATCGCTATCAGAATCGCCGTGCCGAGTCCTCCGGTGATCAAGGCGAATACGACACGTCCCATGCCGTGCTTCGGCTCTGCAGTGCCTCGGCTGCGCCTGATGTCACGCCAGCCGACGATGCCAAGAATCAGAGCAATGGGGGCCGGGAAGAGCAGGAGGGCAAAAAGCCCGGCGTAACCCGCCGCGATGGCCCAGCCGGACCGGCCCACGGGCAGCAGCAGGCGCATCCCCACATCATCACCCAGCTTTTTGGCCTGTGGCATGGGCGGAGGATTTGATGAGACAAAAACGGGCACGGGTGGCGGGATCGGCGGCGGGGAGGTCTCCATGGGAAATAGACTACCCGCGAGCCGGAAGAACCGTCAACCTAGCTTTCATCCGCCGCTCCGCCGCTAGACAATCCGCAGCGCTGGCGTTAAACCTCGCCCGCACTCCAACCATCCATGAAACCGCTCCGCACCTTCGCCGCCCTCCTCGCCCTCACCTTGACCGCCGCCGCTGGCGAGGTGGAAATCTTCAATGGCAAAGACATCACCGGCTGGGAAGGCAACAAAGACCTCTGGAGCGTGAAGGACGGCACCATCACTGGCATCACGCCGCCTGACCCCGCCGATCCGAAAAAGGGCATCATCAAGCACAACACCTTCCTCGTCTGGAAGGGCGGCAAAGTGGCCGATTTCGAACTCTCCTTCCAATATCGCATCGAGAAGGGAAACTCCGGCGTGCAGTATCGCAGCAAGGAACTCGACCCCGGAGCCTTCGGCCCCATCATCAGCGGCTATCAGGCCGATTTCGAAGCGGGCGATAAATACAGCGGCATTCTCTATGAAGAGCGCGGTCGCGGCATCCTGGCCCTTCGCGGCGAGAAAAACACCATCAAGCCCGGTGCCGATGCCAAGAAGCCCGTCGTCGAGAAAAACGGCACCGTGGGCGACAACGCCGCCATCCAGGCCGCCATCAAAAAGGAAGACTGGAACGAATATCGCATCGTCGCCAAAGGCAACCATGTGCAGCACTTCATCAATGGCATGCAGACCATCGACGTGACCGATGAAGATGCCGCGAATGCACCCAAAGAAGGTCTCCTGGCTCTCCAGATCCATCAGGGCCCGCCGATGGTGGTTCAGTTCAAGAACTTCAAGCTCGTCGAAACCAAGTAATCCTCTGCCTGTCATGCGTCTCCGGCTTCTCCTTGCTCTCCTCGCGGCCTCCATCACCTCCGCCGTCGCCGATACGGAATACATCGTCGTCAGCGGCGGCCCGGCGGTGCGGACGTTCGAGGACCTGCGGAAGCCCCAGGAGCAGCACGACCGCTGGTGGGGAAACTTCATCCGCACCGCCCGCGTGCGCATGCAGGAGATTCACAAGACCGCCCCTGCTGGCACGCACATCACTTGGCTCGTTTATCGAGATGGTTACGTCCGCCGTGGTGCTTCCGAGCGTCAGCCGCTCACGCAGAACGTGGAATCCGTGCCAAAGGCCTATCCCTTCATCAAGCTGGTGTGGTTCCGCAGCACGGATGAACTCATCCGCTACATCAATGGCGGCATGAGCCGCTGGAGCACCAAAATCTCCGGCTTCGAGTACTTCGGCCACTCGAACAAATTCAGCTTCATGTTCGATTACAGCTCGGATGTGTATGCAAACTCCGTCTGCTGGCTCCACCAGGCGGATCTCGGACGCATCAGCGGCAGTGCCTTCGCCAAAAACGCCTACTGCAAGAGCTGGGGCTGCCACACCGCCGAAAGCATGAGCCGCGAGTGGAAACGCCGCACGGGCGTGTGGATGATCGGCGCTCAAGGAAAGACGGACTACAGCTACATGCATGAGCGAAACTGGCAGGTGGGACTCTCGTCAGGGTCGCGGTGGGTGAACCGGTAAGCTAAAGCGGCAGCCGATTGAGTATTGATGAATGTCAATTGCTGATTGTTGAAGTGCGGACGCTTCGCGGAGGTTTCAACTTCAACAATCAGCAATCCTTGTTCATCAATCGTGAATCCGTCGAATTCTTGCCCCTCCCCGCATTCTGGCGAATGCGCCTACAACGCGCCTCGTAGGCTCGTTCGCCAGAACGAGGATTTTGTTTGTTTTGCAAGAGGCTCCTTCATGCGTCATTCCCATCACACTTCTCCCGCCGCCACCGCTCGGATGAGGTAGCCGCTGTCACCCTTCTTTTCCAGCTTCACGAGGTCATGCGCCTGCACGGCCTCCAGCAAGGTGCTGAAGCTGCGGAAGCCATAAAAACGCTCCTCAAACTGCGGCTGAAGGCGGCGGATGGCCTGCTTCACATGGCTGGCCCACACGGCGTCTTTGTCACCACGGGCGAGCAGGGCATCGATGGTCTCCATCACGAGTCG
>JBEIGR010000325.1:0-6574 GCA_040381795.1 Verrucomicrobiaceae bacterium
ATCATGGCGCACCCGCCGATTTGCGCGACATCCCGCTCGGCACCGTGATGCACGTCCACGCTTTCCTCCCGCCCGACCCGAAGACCTCCGCTGTGCCAGTCTTGCCCGTCGATAGCAAAAAAGCGGACGCCAACCACAATCGCGGCGCTGGCATCTTCCCCGCCGAGAATCACGTCCTCCTGCTCGAAGACGAACCCAGCCACTGCCAGCGCGAAGGACTCGTCTGGAAACTCAAGGAAGTGGAGATCAAAAACCATGCAGGAATGATCATCGCCATCCTCGAGCCAAAGAAAGGCGGCGACGGCAAAGCCACCGAAGAAAAACTGACCTTCGATGCCGCCACCCGCATCTGGCGCGGCCGCGAACAACTCAGCATCGAGGAACTCATCACCGAAGGTGCCTGGCCCGCTGAGGGCAAAAAATCGCTCGGTGGCCAGTCCGTGCTGCTCGGTGTCACCTGGAAGCCCACGCCCGATGGCATCTTCACCCGCTTTCACATCTCCGACATCTGGCTCGACGACGCCTCCACGCAACGCGCCGCCAAGAACCAAACCGAAACGCACAAAGCCTTCATTCGCAGCCGCTGGATGGCCGCGTGGATCGACAACGTCGAGTATGGCAAGTTCGGCCGCGCCACCATCACCGCCACGCTCTTCGGCGGCATGGACCCATCTCTCTACGCCGACTTCACCAAAGACAGTTCCGCCCTGATGAACTCGGTCGCCAACACCCTCAAGCACACCCACGGAGCCTACGGCCCCGCCCACATGGCCTCCAAAGGCCCCATCCTCGACGTCATCAAGTTGCCCGGCGAAGCCCCGCTCGGCAGCAGCGGCATCCAGATCAAATTCGAGACCGATCTCATCATCGAAGGCATCCGCCCCACCCGCATCGTTCGTGTCCGTCCCGCAAGCTGGTCCCAGGCCCAAGTCCCCCGCGAAGAATACCTCCAAGGCGACCTCGAAGAGCGCTTCCCGAGCCCCGCCATCTTCCCGAAGTATTGATGACTCCGCGTTCCTGGTTCTTTGTTCTTGGTTGGTCGTTGCTCGACAGCCAAGCCTAGCCGCTGACACTCGCGCCATTCTCCAAACCTACTGCCTCAACTGCCACTCGACGAAAGAGCAAAAGGCGATCTCGATCTCGAAGCCTCCGACATTCACAAAGAGCCGCACGTCTGGGAAAACGTGTTCGACCAGATGCAGCTCGGCGAAATGCCGCCAAAGAAAGAGAAGCAGCCCGCCGACGGGGCACGCGGCACGCTGGATCAAATCGCGCTGGCGAACGCGGGCGATCCTGGACCCGTCGTGCTGCGTCGGCTCTCGAACATGGAATACACCTACACGCTGCGTGACCTCACGGGCATCGAGTCGCTCGATCCGGCGAAGGAGTTTCCGGTCGATGGCGCGGCAGGAGAGGGTTTTACCAATGCTGGTGCGGCGCTCGTGATGTCACCCGCGTTGCTCACGAAGTATCTCGACGCGGCGAAGGACATCGCAAGTCACGCGGTCTTCACGCCGCATGGCATGCGCTGGTCAACCAGCACCTCGGTGCAGGATTGGACGGATGAACCTAGAAACGGGAATGATTGCCCACGGAAATCACGGAAGCCACGGAATCATAAGCATTTACGGCATGGAGAGCCTTTCACCATTTGGGTGAGTAAATAGAAACGGGTGCAGCCTTCATTTTCCGTGCGTTCAGTGTATTCCGTGGGTCGTCATTCCCGGATTTAGGATGAAGCACTCGCGGCCATCCGCGCCATTTACGCACGCCACACCGCCACGGCGACGGGCACGCAAACGGAGAGCTAGGGCATCAAACTCGATACCGGTACTGGCGACGGGCGTTTGCCGCTCGCGAAGCATCTCGATGCACTTCAAGGCCGCGGCAGCGCCGATGGCTTGAGCCCCAAATACCTCCAAATCCTCCGCGCGGCACTCACGAGCCCGAAGCCCTCCGTTTTGCTCGATCCGCTTCGTGCGAAGTTCCGCGAGAAAAAGCTCACCGGAGCCGACATCGCGCCCTGGCAGCAGGTTTTGTGGCGATTCGCCAACGTCGGCCACATCGACAAAGAAAACGGCCCGAAGGCTTGGCAGGAACGGGTGACACCGCTCTTGCCGCTGCACGGGATGCACGTCAAACTCACCGCAGATCGCGATGTCGCGCTCTACCTCACCACCACCGATGCAGGCGATGGCAGCGCCGATGATGACGTGATCTGGGAAAATCCGCGCCTCGTCGCCCCAGGCAGGCCCGATCTACCCATCAGCGGCCTTCCAGCGCTCGTGAAGCATCTCGAAGCGCAACGCACGAAGATCATCGCAAGCACCGAGAAGTACCTCAATGCCATCGCCACTGGCAGAGACGATCCCGATCCTGCCTTGATGACCGCATGGCGCGAATACCTCGGCTATGGCACCACGAAGCTCGAACCACTGCTCACCAAGCAAATGAAGAGGACGCCGGACTACAATTTCATCAAGGACTGGCAGGGCGATCAGGCGCTCAGCGTGATGGCGAACTCCTCCGACGCCACTGTGCGCACGCCTGGCGTGATGAAGGCACACAGCATCGCCACGTATCCCTCGCCGACACGGACTCCGGTCATCGCGTGGAAGTGCGAAAAGGCCGCCACACTGCGCATTCACGGTGATGTGGCCGATGCGCATCCCGAATGCGGCAACGGCGTCACCTGGGCACTCGAAGTACTCCGTGGCTACACCAGCGAGGTGCTCGCGAAAGGCGAAACCAAGGGCGCGAACGTCTTCAAAGTCGGTCCCTTTGAAAACGTGCGCGTTGAGTCCGGCCACGTCTTCGCCCTCGTCATCGGCCCACGCGATGGCAGTCACGTCTGCGACCTCACAGCCATCAATCTCACACTCAACGATGGCCAGACGACCTGGGATCTCGCGAAGGATTTCTCGCCAAACATCCTGAAAGGCAATCCACACGGCGCCTGGCACTTTCTCAGCCAACCTGCGACTCTCGAAGCCGCGCCGGATGTGCCTGCGCCCATCGCTGAATGGCGGAAGAAGCCTTCGGCAGAGCTAGCGGTGAAGGTCCGGCAGTTTTTAGAAAACGACTTTCCGCTGAACTCGCCGCTACTGCGCCCCTTCATTCATGACTCTTCAAAGGCAAAAGAATGGGCGCAAAAGAATCCATCTGAACATTCTCCTGCCCCCATTCTCCAGCCTACCTCAGACTGGCATCGAGTGGATCAAATTCGTTCCCAAGGTCGCGGCGGCATCCTCGGGTTCGCCGCCACGCTCGCCAAACAAGCCGGAGCCTCGCGCAACAGCGCCATCCTGCGCGGCACCTGGCTCACCGAGGTCGTCCTCGGCGAAAAACTGCCTCCGCCGCCCGAAGAAGCTCCCGCCAACCTCACCGAACGCCAACTCATTGAGCGACATAGCCGCGATGAGAACTGCATGGGCTGCCACAAGCGCATCGCTCCCTTGGGCTTCGCTTTGGAAGGCTTCGACGCCATCGGCCGCGCTCGTAAAGCGGATACGAAAACTGTTTTGCCCGATGGCACCGCCGTCGATGGACTCAATGACCTGCGCGACGACCTTCTCACGAAGCGCCGCGATGACTTCACCCGCCAGTTCTGCCGCAAACTCCTCGGCTAGGCCCTTGGCCGCAGCTTGCAGCTCTCCGACAAGCCGCTGATTGAGCAGATGATGAAGACCGACCTTCGCTTTGGCAGACTGGTCGATTTGATCGTCCGCAGCCCGCAGTTCCGCAAGGTGCGTGGGAAGGATTTTGCCTTGGAGTGATGATTCGGGAGCCTGTGTCACTCGCTTGCTGGCGGGGAGAAGGCGGTTGCGTGGTCCACCAGACGCGTGTTTGGATCGCCCGTGCCGCCTGCCCGCGCTTTATTGCCATTGTTTGCCCTTTGTCTGCTGCTTTCCGCCTGTCGGAAGGATCAGACTGCCGAATCCGCCCCAAAGCCGGAGACGGCTGAATACGTCTCAGACGGTGCGGGAGATGGAAGCGTGTGGGTGGTGGATAGCGATCATGGCGGGAGGCTTTTCATCTGCGGCACGATCCACATTCTGCGTGAGGGTGACTACCCGCTAGCTCCCGGCTACGAGGCGGCCTACATGTTCTCGGATAAGTTGGTGCTCGAGCTGCCTCCAGGGGAAGGCTCCAGCCCGGATCTCTCACGCCGCATGGCGCAGCTCGGCATGTATTCGGCGGATGCCTCTCTGGATGCGAACATCAGCTCACAGGCCTGGGCGGCGGTGAAGGCCTGGGCGACTCGAAGGGAGATCGAGCCATCGTCGATGAATCGCTTCCGCCCCTGGTTTGTCTCGCTGATGATGACAGCCAAGGAGTATTCGGTGCTGGGTGCCACGCCGGACCTCGGAGTGGATGCTCACTTTGAAAAACGAGCACGCGAGGATGGCAAACCTGGCGAAGGGCTAGAGACCACGGACTTCCAGCTTCAATTGTTCGCTTCCCTCAGCAATCGCCAGCAGCAGGAACTGCTCGACCAGACGCTGGCGGAGCTTTCCAGCGTGTCCGCGGAATATGAACAGATGATCGAATCCTGGAAGCGGGGAGATTTGGTGGCGCTGCATGACATGCTTTTTCGCGAAGCGGCCCAGCATCCCGATCTCATGAACATGTTTCTCACGGCGAGAAACATCGTGTGGGTGGATCGGCTCAATGCGATGCTGGATCGCGGAGAGAAAGCCATGGTGCTTGTGGGCGCAGGGCATCTCACCGGTGAATCAGGCCTGCTTGAGCTGCTAGCGAAGCGCGGCCACAAGGTGCGGCACTACCGCGAGGTGCAGGATTTTTGAGCTAGCTCAGGCGATCAGACGAGGTTCAGACGCGTGAGATCCTGCGTATCCACCATGCCCACCGGCCTGCCTTCTGCGTCAATGACAACGAGATCGTCCACGCGGCATTTTTCCAGCGTGGCGAGCACTTCGGCGGCCAGTTTATCTGCCTGGATGGAGACAGGACGGCGGGTCATGTATTCCTCCACCGCCCTCTCGGCGATGGCTTGATCACGCTGAAAGGCGCGGACGAAATCCCCATGGGTAAAGACACCCGCGAGGCCGCCATCCTCCAGCGTGACCACGGCGGCCCCGCTGCGGGCGCGGGTCATGGCCTCCAAAGCCTCGCGAACGGGGGTGGTGGGCGAGACGACGGCCATTTGTGATCCGCAGCGCATCACATCCCTCACGCGGGTGAGCAAGGCACGGCCCAGTGAACCGCCTGGATGCAGGCGGGCAAAATCTTCCTGCTGAAAGCCGCGAGCCTCCAGCAGCACCATCGCTAGCGCATCGCAGAGCACGAGCATGACCGTGGTGCTGGAGGTAGGAGCGAGATTCAGCGGGCAGGCTTCCTGCTGCACGCGGGTATCGAGGGTCACATCCGCATTGCGGGAGAGGGTGGAGGGCAGCCCGCCGGTGAGGGCGATGAGGGGAAGGCCAAAGCGCTTCAAATGCGGTAGCAGGGCCAGTAGTTCCACCGTCTCCCCGCTGGCGCTGAGCATGATGGCGAGGTCACCCGGATCGATCACGCCAAGATCGCCATGCAGTGCATCGCCCACATCGAGAGCCACGCAGGTGGCCCCAGTGCTGTTGAGAGTGGCGGCGAGCTTCCGCCCGATGCTGCCGCTCTTTCCTACCCCGCAGACGATGATCTTGCCGCGACCTTCCAGGCAGGTCCGCATCAGCTCCACGGCCTTGCCGAAGCTTTCATCCACGCGGTCATGGAGCCTCGTGAGCTCGTCGATTTCGAGCTGGATCACACGGCGGGCTTTTTCGCGATGGTTGGTCATGGGGACTGCCATGTTAGGCAGGAAATCACCCACTGGCAATCAGTGCGAGCCTCCCCTTCTCTTCCAAGCCGGCAGATGATGGCGTGCGCTTTGCCTCTCGACATCCAGGCGGCCCTGCGGTGTAATGCGTCCCTTCGCATGCAGACCCCCACCGCACGCCCCGCACCGGAAATCCGTGACCATGAGACGCTCCGACTCATCGGACGCGGTGCCTTTGGTGAAGTCTGGCTGGCGCGGAGCGTCACCGGCGTGCTGCGAGCGGTCAAAGTGGTGTGGCGGGAGGATTACGACCGGCCGGATTCGTTCGAGCGTGAGTTTGAGGCCATCAAACGCTACGAACCCATCTCCCGCCGTCACGAAGGCCTCGTGCCCATCCTGCAGGTGGGGCGCAATTCACAGGAGGGCTTCTATTATTATGTGATGGAGCTGGCCGATGATCTGGAAACCGGCCGCGAAATCCATGCGGAGACCTACAAGCCGCACACGTTAGGCCTCCAAATGCGCCGGGATAAACGCGTCCGTGCGGATCGCTGCATCTCCCTCGGGGTGAATATTGCTGAGGGCCTCGACTACCTTCATCGCAACCAGCTCATCCACCGCGATGTAAAGCCCTCCAACCTCATTTTCATCGAAGGAAAGTGCCGGCTGGCGGACATCGGCCTCGTGGCCTTGCTCGGCCAGCGGAGCTTCGTTGGCACCGAAGGCTTCGTGGCACCGGAGGGGCCAGGCTCCGCCGCTTCAGATATTTTTTCCCTCGGCATGGTGCTTTACGAGGCC
>JBEIGR010000326.1:0-6573 GCA_040381795.1 Verrucomicrobiaceae bacterium
ACCCTCGTGCCCAACAACCGCTTCAACACCACCAAACCAAAAGACTTCCCCGATCACCCCGGCCTCCTCTGGGATCAGAAAGACCTCAAAAAGCCCGCTTGGATCGATCAACGCGAAGAAGCTGGTCCTTCCTGGAAGTAAATGGCTTACATCCTCCCTTCCTTCCTGCTTTTAATCGGCTGCTTTTGGCTCGCAGCTAAGGCCGCGGAATGGCTTCGAAAGAGAAAGCTCAAAACGGGCGGATGGTATTTTGAGTTTATCAGCCCCAACCAGCTTCGCGGCGAGAAGAATGAATATGCGTTCGTCTATCGCACATTGAATCATGAGGTTTGGTTTGTGGGCATTGAGGGCGAAAAGCCGCTGTCTCCAAGGTTCTTCAACAGCAAGGAAGAGTCGCGAGTCTTTTACGAGCAGAACAAAAGCGAAATTCACGCACGACTCAAAAGCGAGCTGTCTCGTTGGCCGAAGTCCAACTTCTGTGTCGAAGAGCAAGGATAGCCAAAGCTGCTTACTATTCTAAGCCCTCTGCCCCTCCCTCTTCGGCGGCATGCACAGCAGCGCTTCACCGAGCAACGCAATCGCCATCAGGAACAGGAACGTCCTCCACACCTCACTCGCGAGGCTGCTTTCGTCCTCCACACGGTCTTCGATGATCTGATGATCCAAACCGGCGAAAAGCTCTCCGAGAGCTGTTTTGCCGAGAAAATCGGGCGCATCCTCCCGCAGCGGTCGATTCAGCGCGACGAGTTTTTCGCCGCTTTCGGCGATTCCAGCTCGCAGAGGCATTTCGGTGCTCAAAACGGCTTCGCCGCGTCTTTTCCACTCACCAGCACCCAGCGCATTCACTCCGGCTTCACGCTGCTGAGCTTTGCCGAGGCCTTTGGAGCCATCTTGAAGGGCGCGATGCAGCATGGCGAACATCACCACGCCATCGCGGGCCAAAGTCGATGATCCAGAGCTAGGCAGCGTGCCAAGGAACCAGATTTGGTTTTCGCCCGTGGTGTTCGCGCGCATGAGCAGCGGCTGGTTTTCACCGAGACGGGCCAGCGGCGTGCCTTCGCCGAGGATGTCGCAGCGGCGCTGCACTTCGAGATCGCCGAGTGGCAGCGCGGTGCCGCTGCGGGTGTTCGCGAGCAGGCCGGCGTCGTTGCGCCACCAGCTCACGGTGGCTGGTTTGCTGTCGCCGCTCCATGCGCCCCATTGCAGGCCGGCGAAGGCGTTCGTGTTTGGTGTCTCGGGCGGCAAAAAGAGCACGCAGCGGGCATTCGCGAGCTGTTTGGCGATGATGTCGCCCTCCTTCGGCAACGGTGCGTGCCAGACGATGAGCGCGGTGTCGTCCCACGCGATTTCGGCGGCACGCGAGGGCGGCAAAACGCTGCACGCATACTTCCGAGTCGGGTCCGCAGCGGCTTCAAGCGCGGCCTGCAGCGGCGTGAAGGTGGCCTCGTCATCGCTGACGATCACGCTGCGCAGCACGGGCGGCTCGGCGAACACGAAGTGGAAGACGTTGTCGCTCGGCGCTGCATCGGCGGGCAATTCGACGCGGCCATGGCCCTGCTTCATCGTTTTGGCGATGGGAATGGCGTGCGCCTGGAGCACGAGCTGCGAGTCCTTCATCTCGGCTTTGAAGGTCGTGCTGACATCTCCGACGACGAAGCGCAGCGGCAGTTCGAGTGGCTCCTTGGCCGAATCCGCCCGCGTGACGCGCACATCGAGCAGCAACTCGGCTTTTTCCGCCGTTTCGCGACGCGTGACGCGCTCGACGGCGATGCTCAAATTCTGCGCGGCGGGCTGTGCATACGTCAGCAGATGAAAGCGCACGCCTTTGAGGCTGGCGAAGCCGCTGCGCAGTGCCTGCCAGCGTCCGCCACCGGCATCCCAGTCGCTTTGACGCAGGTCGCTGAGCACCCACACGTCGGTGCGGCCGGTTTGATTCGTGGCGATGTAGTCGAGGGCGCTTTGCAGCAGCGCGGGCACGTCCGCGCTCGTGTCCGTCGGGCCGGTGATCGGCAAATCAGTGAGTGATTCCGGCTTTTCGAGCGCCTGCGGCTGAAGATGCGCGTTTTCGATGAGCACGAGCTTCGAGCGCGTGCCCACCGTGTCGCGCAGCGCCTGCGAGAGCTTTGCGAGGCCTGCGCTGCGCTTGCTGCTGCCGGTGGCGAGATTTTGCTGCTCCATGCTCGCCGAACGGTCGAGCAGCACGATGACCGTGTCCGGCACGCCGCCGGTCAGCCCGAGCAAACCACCCGCCATCGGCCGCGTGATCACAAACAGGATCGCCGCCACGGCCAGCACGCGAAACGCCAGGATCAAAATCTGCCGCAGCCGCGACAGCCCCTTGTTCATGCGCTGCGCCATGCGCAGAAACATCATCGCCGCCCACTTCACCTGCCGCCGCCGATACAGGTGGATCAAATGAATGACCACCGGCAACGCCGCAAGCGGCAGGGCAAAGAGCAGCGCTGGGACGAGGAAGGTCATGGGTTTGTTTTTGCCTTGGCGTGCCTGGCCCAAAATAGTCCCAGAACTAGCAGTACCAGCTTGATCCGCACATTCACGGCATCAAAACGAGGGGATTCATTAAGATAGAAATAAAGATGCACCAACAGTCCGCCGATGCTTACGCCGACTAAGGTTGAAGCGAAGACGTAGCTGAACGATCGCTTTTGAACCTCCATCACCGTCCCCCTTTCTTCTGCACGCGGCTGAGGAGGAACTTCACGAGCACGTCGTCGTATTTGTCGCTGAGTTTGACGCGGTGGTAGTCGATGGCGGTGGTGCGGATGAGGTCGTCGAGGTCGTGGAGGTATTGTTTGACGGCTTCCCGGTAGTTGCGGCGGATGAGGCTGGGATCGGCGAGGAGGGCTTCGCCGCCTTCGAGGTCGATGAATCGCGCGGGGCGGTCGAAATCGAAGTCGAGCTCCTGCTGGTCGAGCAGGTGGAAGAGGGCGACGTCGTGCTTGCGGAAGCGCAGGTGCTGGATGGCGCTCTTCAGTTCGGCAGGCGGCACAAAGAGGTCGCTGAAGACGATGACGAGGGCTCGCTGGCGGATGCGCTCGGCGGCATCGTGCAAGGCGGTGAGCAGTGTGGTGTCGCCGACGGGCTGGATGGAGCTCATTTGGTCCAAAACGAGGCCGAGATGGCTCGCGCCGCGTTTCGCGGGGATTTCGACGGGTTTTTCCGCGAGCGACCAAAGGCCCACGGCATCGCCCTGCTGTGCGGCGAGGTAGCCGAGCGTGCCGGCGAGCTTCTTGGCGTAGTCGAAGCGGCTCGTGGTGCTGCCCGCGGGCGTGAAGCTCATGCTGCCGCTCGTGTCGATGAGCAGGCAGAGGCGCAGGTTGGTGTCGGCTTCGAATTCCTTGATGTAGAAGCGATCGCTGCGGCCCCAGGTTCGCCAGTCGAGGCGTCGGGTATCGTCGCCGGGGACGTATTTGCGGTATTGCGCGAATTCGAGGGAGGAACCGCGAACGGGACTGCGGTGCTTGCCGGAAACGCTGCCGAGCATAGCCTGACGCGCATTCAGCGGCAGAGCCATGAGGCGGCTAAGGACCGCGGGGTCTAAAAAGGATCGTGAAGTCTCAGCCATGTTCGTAACCTCCCAGTTTCGTCCTCGTCCTCCTACTCGAACTCGTCCTCGATTCTGCGGCTCTCGATACACCTGGAACATCATCGAACCTATCCACCAGCTTCGTCAGCATGCTCACGATGCGCAGAAGCATCGCTTTTCCTTCCTCGACCCGCTTCGCCGAACACGCTCGCTTGGCGACAAGGGCATCCAGACAAGCTGCGCACTCGGTGGCTGAGCCTCGGGCATCGTCGAAAAACCGTGCGCGAAGCTGGCTGACACGTTTGCCATTGCCCTCGGCGGTGTTGAGGAGAGAGGAAAGACTGGCGCGGTCGAGCTGATCAAGGGTTTCGGCGAGACGGGATCCTTTGATGTCGCGAAGTTCTTCGAAGAGGTCCGTAAGCCATGCGATGACAGAGAGCTCGAGTTGGTAAACATCGAGTTTTTCGTGGTCGAAGAGGGCGGCGGGCATGGCGAGGGAGGAGGAACGAGGTCTGGGAAGGGAGAGGAAGGGCGGTTCGGAGCTTGGGGTGGAGTGGTGCGGAAGAATCGAGGACGAGTTCGAGTAGGAGGACGAGGACGAACGAATGCGACTACGCCCTCGCGAGTTCTTCGACGAGTCGTTTCGCCACATCCCGGCTACTCACACCATCACTCTCCGCGGTGAACGTCGTCATCACACGATGCCTCAACACCGGCTCGGCGACTTCCATCACATCCTCCAGCCTCACCATGTAGCTGCCATTGAGCGCGGCCCGTGCTTTGGCACCGAGAATCAAATACTGCACGGCACGAGGACCGGCTCCCCAACTCACCAGAGGCTTCAACCACGCGGGAGCCTCGCTGCTCGCGGGACGGGTCTTTCTCGCGAGATCGACGGCGAATTCGTAGATGTGATCGGGCACGGGAACGCGACGCACCAAGTCCTGAAACGCCAAAACTTTGGCACCATCCATGATGTGCTCGAGTTTGGGCAAACTTTGGCCGGTGGTGCTTTTGGCGATGGCGATTTCTTCGTCGCGGCTCGGGTAATCGACGCCGATCATGAACATGAAGCGGTCGAGCTGGGCCTCGGGGAGTGGGTAGGTGCCTTCTTGCTCGATGGGGTTCTGCGTGGCGAGCACGAAGAACGGACTGTCGAGCGTGTAGGTGCGACCAGCGACGGTGACTTTGTGCTCCTGCATGGCCTCCAGCATGGCGGCCTGCGTTTTGGCGGGGGCGCGGTTGATTTCATCGGCGAGGACGATGTTCGCGAAGACGGGGCCCTTGGCGAATTCGAAGGCGCGTTTGCCGCCGGGCAGCTCCTGCAAAATGTCGGTGCCGGTGATGTCCATAGGCATCAAATCGGGCGTGAACTGGATGCGGCTGAAGCTGAGCGACATCGTTTCCGCGAGGCGGGAGATGAGCAGTGTCTTGGCGAGGCCGGGCACGCCCATCAGCAAGGCGTGGCCTCGCGCGAAGAGGCAGATGGCGAGCTGCTCGACGACTTTGTCCTGGCCGACGATGATCTTTTTCAGCTCGGTGCTGAGTTTGAGATACACTTGGCGGAGCTCATCAATAGCAGCGACATCGTCTTGAGGAAGGACAGGGTGGGACATGCGGGTACAGCACCAGAAAACCCGTGGAATGACAAGGGCGGGTTTCCGTTTTGGAAATGAAAAGAAGAGACAGGCCCCACCTTCGACCTCTCCCACTTTCCACAATTCAGAACGCACCTCTGCTTGTCTCCCCTGCCCTGCCTCTCCAAGTCTCCCTGAATGCGCATCCTCATCGCTCCAGATAAATTCAAAGGCAGCCTCTCCGCCACCGTCGTGGCACAAACCATCGCGGAGGCCTTCCATGAGCAGCCGGGGCGCTTCGAACTCGACCTTTGTCCCATCGCCGATGGTGGTGAAGGCACGGCCGAGGCGATTATCACCGCGAAAAAGGGCTCTTGGCTCGAATGCCAGACCGTCGATGCCCAAAACCGGCCGGTGGCCTCGAAATATGGTCTGGCAGCCGCGGAGGCCGTCATGGAAATGAGCGCCGCCAGCGGCCTTGCCATGGTGAGTGATCTCCCGCTCGATCCCGCGACCGCGAGCACTTACGGCACCGGTTTGATGATGCTCGATGCCATCCGCTGCGGAGCCAAACGAATCATCATCGGCATCGGTGGCAGCGCCACGAACGATGGCGGCACCGGCATGGCCCGAGCGCTGGGTTTTCGCTTTTTCGACGAGCAAGGCAAGGACCTCCAAAACCTCCCGCGAGACCTCGACAGGCTTCATCGCATCGAAAAGCCCATCGGGAGTTTCGCGGAAGTGCACGTCGCCTGCGATGTGACGAATCCGCTGCTCGGCCCCGAGGGCTGCACGCGAGTTTACGGGCCTCAAAAGGGCGTGAAGGACTTCGCCTACTTTGAAAGCCGTCTTGAACGGCTGGCGAAGGTCGTCGAGCGTGATCTCGGCGTGAATCCGGCAGAGGTTCCAGGTGCCGGAGCGGCGGGTGGACTTGGCTTCGGCCTCATGGCTTTTTGCGGAGCCAAACTCACGAGCGGCTTTGATTTGATCGCCGATCTGATCGACCTGCGCCGACGAGTCGCGGAGGCGAATTTCGTCATCACGGGGGAAGGTCGTATTGATGCCCAAACGCTGCATGGCAAAGGACCGATGGGCGTGGCGCTCTTGGCCCGTGAATTGGGAAAGCCCGTGGCCGCTCTCGCGGGGTTGATCGAGGCCCGAGAAGCCCTCGCGCCTCATTTTGATCACCTCATTCAGGTGAAGCCGGAGGCAATGCCCATCCCTGAGGCGATTCAAAACGCCCGCGAACTGCTGCTCGCGGCTTCACGCACCTTGACCGCGAGACTGACGAAGCCTACCTCCGCCGATGCACGATGACGCCACGATGCTCCACCACCCCGATGCTCTCACCCGCCTGCGCTATGTGGTGCATCGGCTGCGTGCGCCGGGCGGTTGCCCGTGGGACATGGAGCAGACGCACGAGTCGCTGATCCCGCATGTCATTGAGGA
>JBEIGR010000327.1:0-6554 GCA_040381795.1 Verrucomicrobiaceae bacterium
AGGGCATCTGGGAGCAACTTGAGCTGCTGCTCGTCGATTTTCTTGCGGTCGATGACCGTGACGCTTGAGGCGGTGCGCCAGCGCTCGGTTTCGGTTCGGGTGGTGGTGATGACGCGTTCCATCAGTTCGACGGTTTTCTGAGGCTCGGCGGCATGAATGCTGCCGAGGCTGAGAAAGAGCACGAAAGCCCTTCCTCGCAGTTTTTGGAGGTACATGGTTTTGCTGGGTTCATTGGTTCGATGACGACTTCGCAGAGAGATGTTCGGACTCCGGGTTTCCTGGCGGTTTTGCCGCCTTCCTCGCCTCCGCCTTCACCGTGGATTGCTCCCGATTGGCTTTGTTCCGTGCGAATGAGCACGAATGGAGGTCTGTGACCCGATACCGCAGCGCCACTGTGGCCGGTTCTCACGGCCTTCCCTGCATCTGCGAAGATAAAGAAAACGCAGGAAGATGATCCCTGCGCCATGTTCGTGCCTAAAGCGGCATCTTCTCCTCGTCAAGGAAGGTGCCGGGAGGTCTAAAAACTACCGGAGCGAACCCGCTGCTGGTGGCTGGGAGAGGATGTTGAAAGGCACGGGCGAGGAACTCAGCGCGGGCAAAGGACTGCTGTTTCATTCACTCTTTGCCAACCGGCCTAGTGGCACGTTTGCCATCAGTCACCCTGGTGCTCGTTACCTCGCGGCGAAGAAGGACGGGTCTCATCTAGTGCTGTTCGTGTCGAATTACAAAGCCGGTACGGTGACTCCGAAAAACTTAAAACCTCAAGCTGGCGTGAGCGTGATCGCACTCGATCTGATCGAGACGCAGGCGATGGAGGAGAGGGTGGTGCTCGTCAAAGCCAAGGAAATGGCTTCGGGTATCATTCAGCAGGGTTCCGTGAATCTCTATGGCTTGCACTTACGATTAGGCGTCCGCCGCCTTGAAGCCTGAGTCCGATGCCACACTTGATGAAGTGTTGAAGCTGCTGAAATCAGACGCCGCGCTGCACTTGCTCGTCGTCGGCCATACCGACAGCGTGGGTAAGTTTGAAGGAAACATCGAACTCTCCCAAAACCGTGCGGCATCCGTCGCCGCCGTGCTGAGCAAGCGCGTTCCATCCGCTGCTTCACGAATCACGCCCTGCGGTGTGGGCAATCAGTGCCCCATCGCCACCAGCAGCAGCGAAGAAGGCCGAGCCAAGAACCGCCGCGTGGCTTTGGTGAAGGTGGAGAGCTGAGTTCACCGCGCCGATTTCACGCCGAATGAATGCAGGCGAGCGTGATAGCGTGAGGGTAAGTCACTTCGTGAATTCTTTGTCGATGGCGTCGAGGTAGCGGGCGATGGGATCTTCGCGGGTAGGGAGTTCTCGTTCGATGATGTTGGGAAGGTCGAGGAAGTCATCAAATTTGCCGGAGAGCTGCTCGGTTTCGTTCGCCTCGTAGTAATCGATGTAATCACGAACGGCCTTGGTTTGCTGGGCGGTGATGGCGACAAAGTCGCGGAGGTCTTTGAGGCGCTTATCGATGTCTTTGGTCTTGCCCTCCTGGAGGTCGATCACGATGGAGAGGTAGCCATTGATGACGGGGCGCATGAGGATGCTGGCCTGCTGATGGAGGGCGCGGAGGGCGACGGCGTTTTTGTCGAGAATCTTCGCGCGGTCTGGGTGCTTGAGGATGTGCTGGTAATCTTCGAGATGGATTTCGACCCATTGCGAATCGGGCGGCAGGGTGGGGAGATCGTCATCGCCCTCCGTGGAGGTGGCGGGAGGAGGTTTTGGCACAGGAACGGGCTTGGCGGCTGGATTGGTGGTGCGCTGGGCACCATTGGCAGGCTGCACGGGCTTGGCGGCAGGCTTCGCGTTTGGATTGGTGGTCTTCGGCGGAGTTTTATAGGCGGCTTTGGGTTCTTCCTTTTTCTTGGCAGGTGCCGGTTTGGGCTTTTCAGGCTCGGCAGCTTTCTTGGCCTTGGCTTTGTCCTCTTCTTTGGTCTCGCCTTCTTTCGGCTTTTTGCGCTTTAAGAAGTCGAGAAAGGCATGGTGTGGGTGCTCGGAGGTGAAATGGGACCACAGGTCGGCGAGTGTGGTAACATGCCAGTTCACGAGTGCGATGGGCGTGGGGAGAAGGTTTATCCAAAGGGCGGATTTTTCGTCATCAGCGTCCTCCTTGGGTTTTTTGGCTTTGTCTTCAGATTTGGGCTTATCGGCTTCTTTGCCTGCCTCGGCAGGCTTTTTGCCGCTGCGGAACCAGTTGAGCGGATTGATGAGAGAGCCGCGTTGTTTGTCCTCGGGCTTGGGCTCGTCCTTGGCTTTGGTGGGGGCTTCTTTCTTGGGCTCAGCAGCGGGCTTTTCCGCTTTATTCTCTTCATCGGCCTTCTTTTTGGTCTCGGCTGCTTTGGCTTCTTTTTCTTTCTGAGCACGGGCCATGTTATCCACTACTTTCTGGCGCTCGGTGGTGGCGTTGAGGCTTTGGCGGGAGGTGAGGCGTCCGAAAAAGCTGGAGGAGGGAGCTTCCTCGTTCGTAGCTGGCTCGTTCTTTTTCGTTTCGGGCGGCATGTCCGCCTTGGTGATGGTTTTTTCCTCCGGCTTTTTCTTGTCCGTGTCGGCGGAGGTTTCGTCATCGTCCTTCGCGTCTGCCTTTTTACTGCCCATCAGGCCAAAGGTGAGATAGCGCAGCCAAGGGCTGCCTTCTTCTTTGCTCGCGGAGGCATCCTCATCCTCGTCTTTGTCTTCGGCGGTCTTTGAAGAGGTTTTGGCCGAGGGCTTTTTTTCATCCGATTTCCCTGCCAGGGAAGGGGCGGGCTCATCCAATGCGGGCGGCGGCTGTTTGGGCTTGGGTGGCGGGGCGGTGAAGAGGGTGGAGACCGGATCGAAGGGGCGTTTTTGAATGTCTTTGGGCACGTCGGCCTTCTTGGCGACGTAGCGGATCGTGATGGCCTGTTCGAGTGCCCGAACGGTCTCATTGGCGGAGAGCGGATCAGCCACGCGGCGTTTGGCGAGGGAGGCGAGTTGAAGGGACCACCATTTATTCAGGCTAGAGGAAGAGGCGGCGAAGCCGGGGAAGGATTCGTCGAGGAGCGTGCGCTCTGGCTTGGGATTCACGGCCAGGGTGTTGAGGAATTTATTGAAGCGCTTTCCACCGTCAGGCTGATCGATGAGGGCCATCAAAAGAGCTCCGCAGGAGGTGTCGTAGATGGCACGGGAGAGGCTATCCATCTCGGTGGGGGAGGCGGTGATGATTTCCTCAATGCCGTAGATTTTACCGCTCTTGAAAATGGCGGCGAACATGGTGGCGGGGCGTTCGGCGGAGCGGAAGTCGAGCGTTTGCAGCGTACCGGTGAAGATCCAATCTGGCAGCAGCAGCCGTTCCTTCGGCGGGGTGGCGGTGCGGTGACCGCGGAGGATGCGCTCGGCGAGCAGGATACGCACGGTTTCGCGGCGGATGTCCTTCAGTTTCAGGGCGGGCACATCGCAGATGTTTATCTGGAGATGAAAGCCGCCGCCCTCGACCTCGGTGATCTGGACGCTGACTGGTGGAGTGCCCGCGCTGGTGAGTTTGATGGCCTCGGCACCTTGGGAAAGGCGCACATTCACCGGGATGACATGGGCTTCGCCATCCTTCAATGCGGCACGGAGTTCACCAGCGATCTCATCGAGGTGTGAGGACATGCGGCTGCGCAGGGAGAGTTCATTCCCATGCACGCGGAATTGTCCGCTAGCGCTGGTGGAACTGACGATGGGAATCTTATCCGAAGGCGTGGCAATACGCGGCGCTTCAATGCCCATCTGTCCGCTCTTGGTGACGGCCTCGAGTGCCTGGTCCTTTGTCATGCTGGCGGGTGGCTCCGGTGGCGCTGGAGGAGGTGTGGCTCGTGGAATGAGGGGAGGCGTGGTGAGTGGCGTGCCGATCACCGGCGGCAGGGGAGAATTCCGCGTGGAGGGTGGGCGCAAATCGGCAGGCGGTGGGTTCAGTTTCAGCGTGCCGCCCGTATTGGGTGGCGCAACACGGACGTCCGGCAGTTTCATGCCTGCACCGGAGGGGGCGGTAGCAGGGGTGAGCAGCGTACCTTTGCCAGCGGGGCTGGCTGGGGAGATCTTTGGCACCGAGGGTGGCGTGATGACGATGGGTGCCTGAATGGCGGCGGCTCCTGCGGCGGCCTTGTCCTTGGTCACCTTCGGCGGCGGCGGAGGTGAGGGCGCGGTGTTTTGTGCCAGCGAGAGCTTTCCGAATAAGCCTAGGCCGCCAGCGACGAGCACAATGATGAGGAGGCGGTTTTTCATGTGGAGGTGAAGCGGGAGTCGAGCACGAGCTTGTCCTTCGCCACGGTGATTTGGGTCATTTGAAAAAGGGCGCGGATTTCGGGATCGAGCGCATCGGCCACGACGCGGAGTGAAGGCTCCAGCGGGCGCATGAGGCCGCGCGGTAGCCCGAGATGGCCGAGAGCACCGCCGAGCATTTCGACGTGGAAATGATCTCCCACACGTTGGACGACGAGGTCCACGCTGGCCGTGCGTGGATGGCCGAGGATATTCCAGACGAGGATGATGCGGGCTTTCCCCGGCTCCAGATCCGCGCGGGCATCGACGATATTTATCCACGATTCCAGCGTGCTGCCGAGGCGGCCGGGGAGCACGCTGGAGAGATAGCGGTTCAGATCGGCCTCTTTCACCTCGAAGATGCCAGCCCGCTTGATGGAGGCCTGGCGGAGGTCATCGAGGAGATCGGGCGCTTTGCCTTTTTCCACCAAGGGAGCAGCGGCTGGCAGCGGCTCTGGCCGGTGCGCTACCCACGCAGCACCACCGAGGGCACTGAGAAACACCAGCCGCAGGATGAGGAAGAGGGTGCGTTTCACAGCGGCGTGGTGTGGTAGGGGTGATCAGGAAAATGGGGCGGGCATTAGGCCGTGGTGGTAGACTTCGCGGGAGCGGCAGCAGGCGCTGGCGTGCTCGGAGCCGGTGAACTGCTGCTGCTACTCGATGAACTATCGGAGTCCTTCTTCGCGGCTGCTTTGTAGGAATCACTGCGGTAATCGGTGATGTAGAAGCCAGAGCCTTTGAAGATGAAGCCGGCTCCCACGCCGATTTTGCGCTTCACGGGCCCAGCACAGCTTTCCTGGGGGCAATCGGTGAGATGCGGGTCCTTCATGGACTGCCTGGCTTCGAAGTGATGGCCGCAGCTCTGGCATTCGTAATCGTAGGTGGGCATGTTTTGGAGGTTCGGTGGGGTTTTGAGCCGCCAAGGGAAAAGGCGGGGACGCAGTATGCCGCCCCACCCTGCCGCTGCAAAAGGATTTTCCCCTCCGTGCAAGGTGGGTCAAAGCTTCGGCGGAGCGGGCTTGATCGGTGCCTGCTGTCCACTGACGACGCCTCGGGCCTTGGTGGGGCGTTTGTAGATGCCGTCACCACAGGCGATGAACAGCTCGCTGAGGTCTTTGCCGCCGAAGCAGACATCGAGCGCAGGCTTCGGAGTCGGAATGATGAAGTTCACGCGGCCAGCTTGGTCGCAGACCTGGATGCCGAGGGCCGTGGCGACGTAAAGCCAGCCGTTGGTGTCTACGCACATGCCCGTTGCATCGTAGGTGCCGACGCTGGCGGTCTGAAGCATGACAAAGTCCTGCTTATCTCTCAACGCTAAGGCCGTTATCAGGTCTTGTTTCTCTGAAAAGGGATCATTTTGTATCTCAGCTCTTGGATTCAGGATGTTTCTTTTCGGGACACTGACAGGCACGACTCTCATCGAAATAATCAAGGGAGATCCAGATTGCGTGGCATAGACAAAGGATTGGTCAGGCGAGAGGCAAAGTGCGCTGATTGACGATGCATCGGTATGAACGTGAGTGTCACCAATCAAACTGCCGTCAGGTTGCAGGGGGAAAACCACATTTTGTTCTTTCGTGGTGGAAAATCCGTCGGTTTCATAAGGCATTGCACCTGTCGCCACAATCAATCCATCGTGACGAACGATGAACCTGGAGGCTTTGGGCCAAAAACCAAGATTGATATGTCGGCCAGCAGGTGATGACGAAACATGTTGTCGCCCCTCGCCAGCCACGATCAGTCCCAATAACGAATCATCCGCGGCCACCTGAAAATCGAGCATGCGAGCCTTCTTCCAAGATGTTCGAGCGCCAGTGGCAGCTTGAGTCGCAAAGACTTCGGTTACTTCGTAGTTTAAAAGATCGAGAGCAAAAACAGATCCCAATGAACTGGGCTCTATCGAGATGAATTTCGGTTGGGGCGTTGCTCGATCCACTTTGATCGCTGCCCACTCCCCATCCCCCACCACCTCATCCCCCTTCCACTTCGAATCGCCTTTCGGGTTCGCTTTCACTTCGATGTTGGTTTGCCAGTCACGCCAGAGCCATCGCAGCACCTTGGGGAAGATTTGCGAGGCATGCTTTTGATTGTGGCCGCCTTCGCCCCAAGCGTGGTTCACGTCGTAACCGGCCCAGGTGAGGCTGCGCTCCATCATCTGGTTCGCCATCCACCAGTCGCCACAGTAGAGGTTGTTGTCGCCGGTGCCGCTTTGGAGGAAAATTCGCAGTGGTTTCGGTTCGAATTTGCGGACGAGGACGGGGAG
>JBEIGR010000328.1:0-6545 GCA_040381795.1 Verrucomicrobiaceae bacterium
GGTGGTTCATTTTCGTAATCGGATTGGAACCGATGGAGCGGAAAAGATTTTCGCATCAACCATTGAGCTTCATGGGGAGAAGGCCAAGGAAAAGGAAGTTGTTGTGGATACAACCACACAGGAGAAAAACATCACCTATCCCACGGACACAAAGTTGGCTTCCAAGATCGTGCGAGGTGGAGTCAAGTTGGCCAAGAAAAACGGCGTTGCTCTGCGCCAGAGTTTCGAGCGCACGGTTCCGAAACTTCTAGCCGCACAACGTTGACGTCGACACAAGAACGGAGCACAGAGAGCGCGCAAGGCGACACGTCGCTTGAAAACGATCGCCTGGCGAGTGGTTCGCCAACTCGACAAAGGACTGGACGCCAATGCCTCTGATCGACGCTGGTTGGAAGTGGCCAAGCGGGTTTTGAAACAAAAGAGGGGCGATAGCCAGAAAGTGTATTCACTCCATGAACCAGAAGTTTACTGCCTATCCAAAGGCAAGGAGCACAAAAAATATGAGTTTGGAGCGAAGGCATCGGTCGTTGTAGGAAAAACCCACGGAGTCATCCTTGGAGCCTACAGTCTGCCGGAGAATGACTATGACGGGCACACACTTGATCCAGCTCTCCAACAAGTGGAACGCATAGCCAAGTATCGCGCGAAAGTCGCCATTGCGGATCGAGGATATCGCGGCAAATCCAAGTGCGGAGAGACCGAAATACTGACACCGAAACCTCCAAAAAAAGACGCAACCAACTACGAAAAGCGAAAGGCACGACAGAGGTTCCGCAGGAGAGCAGCGATCGAACCACGAATCGGACACCTCAAAAGCGACTTTCGACTGGGCCGCAACTTCCTCAAAGGCCAAAAAGGCGATGCCATCAACTTGCTATTGGCTGCGGCCTCCTCGAACCTGAGCCTCTGGATGAGGAGGATTCTTTCGGCACTATATTACTGGCTTCGATTTTCACTCAAAAATTCCATCACCCACCACAGATTAGCAGTAACAACCCCTTTTTAAGGGTCGACTAATTAGATGTGACAGATTGTGGAAATTTTGAATGCGTTGCAAGAGGCTAGAAATCGGGCCGCTCAGTAATTTCAAATCGATGGTATTGCTGTCGGGGCACCAAGAGATGGTGACTGGCGTTTCACGTAATGAAGCTGCTTCTGTGCATAGGGCATCAGCTTGGCGATTTGCGCGGCAATACGGGCGGAGACGCCCAGCCCGCCATAGAGCGCTGAAATTTCGTAGCGGCCATGCGCGATTTGTTTCTTCGTCGCCGCCTCGATATCCACCTGCACAGGCTCCACGCGGATGACCGAGGGCGACCACTCGCGTCCATCCTGACGTGAACCAACGAGCACCACGGGCGTGCCGAGGAAGGAGGTCTCGCGAACGAAAGAGGATGAATTGCCAATGCAGCACGAAGCATGATTAAGCAGCGGGATGTAAATGTCCGGCGGCAAGTTCTTATAGGCATGCAGAGGGTAGTCGCGATGATGCTCGCGGAAGCGGCGGATGGCCTGCGCCACAAGATCGGAGCCTGCGTCGATGTTTGGCCAGAGCAGCACGGTCTGCAAACCGGTGCGTCGCACGGTTTCGAGCACGGCCTCCATCTGCTGCTCCTGATGTCCAATATCCGTCGTGACGGGATGGAAGAGCACGAGCAGATACGGCTGCGCAAAATCAATCGACGTGCCCACGCCAAGCTGGCCAAGCACATCCTGAGGGAGCTGGTTCGAGGCAGCGGTGACGACATCACACGTCGGGCAGCCGAGAGGAAACACCGTCGCGGGGTCCTCGCCCATCGCCACGATGTAGTCAGCGGCACGCTTTGTGGCCGGAAAGTGGTAGTGCGCCAGCTTCGTGATCGCATGACGCGTCGATTCATCAATCGAACCGGAGATCTCACCGCCCTGAAGATGGATGAGGCAGATGTTTTGATACACCGCGGCAATCGCAGCCGCCATCGCCTCGTAGCGATCACCGATCATGAGCACGAAGTCGGGCTTCAAGCGGTTGAACTCGGAGGCAAACTCCGTTACGGCAAGGCCTATGGACTTCACCATGGTAATAGGCACGGAGCCTTCGAGCTGGAGATACACCTCCGACTCGACCGGAAAACCATCCGCCTCGACGACGTTCTTCGCGCAGCCGTAGCGCTCGAGCAGCATCGAGCCGGCACAAAGCGTCTGCATCGTCACTCCGGGCTCTGTTTGCAGGGCCTTCATGACCGGCTTCATGCGGGCGTAGTTGGCCCGGTTGACGAGGACGACGGCGATTTTCTTCTTCATGAGCGTGCTCCTGGTGACCCGACGGGGAAGCCGCGGGTTTCGGCATAGTAACGCGCCAGGATGATCTCCTCCGGCTCGTCGATGTTGATCAGCATGCGCTCCACGAGATGAGCGCGGGTCGTTTCGGTGAAGATGCGCTTCTCGTCCATGAGCGTGGCACGGGCGAGCGCGTAGCAGGCACCGTTGCGGAAAAACAGCGGCTCCAGCGACTGGCGCTGCTTCACACCGGCTCCAGCTTCGCTGTAAAAACGAATCACCTGCTCGCCATCGACCTTCAGGACCTTGTGCGGATGGAATTTGGTATCCACGCGACTCACGGTGACGACGGAACCCGCGTTCTTTTCCGCCAAAAGGTCCACCGCGGCATTGATGTCCTCCGGCTGACGAAACGGACAAGTGGGCTCGACGATCAAAATGACATCGTAAGTCACCCCATCGCGCTTTTCGGCCTCTTCGACAGCATGACAAAGCGTCTCCACCGCGCCTGCGGTATCGCTGCTGAACTCCGGCGGACGCAAAAAGGGAGCATCGAGACCATGCGCACGACCTTCCGCGGCATAACTCTCCGAATCGGTCGAGATGATGCGGCGATCAATCCAATCGCAAGAAGGGGCGTTGAGCACTTCACCGGTCAAAGCGATCAGCGTGCGTCCGGCGACGATCTGCATGTTTTTGTCCGGAATGCCTTTGCTGCCGGCTCGTGCCGGCACCACGGCGAGGATGCGGCGTCCGTGTTTCATGCGGTGAGACGGATGAACTGGCCGCTGGCGGCGCTTTGACGGCAGGCATCGACGACTTCGAGCGCCGCGATGCCATCGGCGAGCGAGCAAGAAGGCGCGGAACGCGTGCCGCGGATGAGTTCGAGCAGTTCGGATGCCGCGCCCATGAACATCTCATTCCGCTCGCAGGTGAAGGTCTGGCTGTCCCACTTCAATTCACCGGTGCGGGAAAGCTTCACGGCGTTTTCTTCATACGACCACATCAGCGTGCCCGTCTCGCCCACGGCGATGATGTGCCGCTGATGCGGACGGCCGATGAGATCGAGGTGCAGGTTCGCCCGCAGACCTCCATCGAAGCTGGCGATGACATCCACGTTGTCGTCCGCACTGATGTCGAGGTCGGAGATTTTATCGACAGAGGCCATGACAGCCTTCGGCTTGCCGACAAACCAGAGCAGCAGGTCGAGGAAGTGGCTTTCATCGAGCAAGGCACCACCGCCCTGCTCCTTGTTCGCCATGAAAAAGTCCTGATAGCGCTCCCACGGATGCCAGTCGGCCAGATGAGCGCTCATCACGAAGCGGATGTGACGCACGGCACCAATCTCGCCGCTTTGCAAACGACGGCGGAACTCCGCCACCGGCGGCCACCAGCGGTAGGTATAGCCGAGCAGGACCTTCGCGCCGCTATCGGCGAGGCGCTTGCAGCCCATCGCGTCGATGCTAAGCGGCTTTTCGCACAAGATCCAGCCGCCTTGGGCACTTGCGGCGATGATTTGATCAATGTGAAACGACGGCGGCGAGGCGATCACGAAGCCGTCGTAGGTCTCCGCCTTCAAGGCTTCATCGAGACTGCCGAAGATGCTCTTCATCGGGCCTTCCGCGGCGGTTTCCTGCTGGCGGTCGGCACGCGGATCAAAGCCGCTGACCTCGCAGCCGAGCGAGCTCAGATTTCGTGCATGACGTTTCCCGGCCGAGCCGAGGCCGATGACAAGGATGTGAGGAGTGGTGGCGCTCATCGAAGCTGTTCAGTCATGTCCACATAAACGTCCGGCGCGAGGTGAAACTCGACCAGGGCGGGTGGGCTGCCCGCGTGCTGCCATTGCTTGAGGGCCGCGTCAAGCCTCGCCACGTCCGGGGCATCCCAGGTGGCCATGCCCATGGCCTCGGCCACGCGGAGAAGGCGGTGATCGGGCAGCGTGAGAGGCCGCTGGGACCAGCCGAGCTTTTTTGCGCGGCCGCGGATGCTGCCGAAGTAACCATCCCGCATCACCAGCACGAGCAGCGGCAGCTTCAAATCGACCGCGAGGGACAGCTCCGCGAGGTTGGCACGGATGCCACCATCGCCAATCCAAAGCACGGAAGGCTGCGGCGCACGGGCGAGAGCAGTGCCGAGCGCATAACCGAGCCCTGTGCCAAGGTAACGACCATTCGGCGTGCCGGTGAGGTCGAGATGATGCGCCACGCGGAGGAAGTGCTCGGCCCACACGGTGAAGTTGCCGGTATCGACGATGTGCGCGGCACCGGGCAATGCTTGTGAAACGAGCTGCATGGCATCGCGCGGCGAGCCTTCCCAGCCTTGAATCGTGTTCGCGAGTTGCTCATGCGCGGCGGCGACCTCTTCGATGCCCCATTCTTTCGAGGCGAGGAGGTCGAGCAGTTCCGCCGCATCGGCATCGCTGAGTTCATCCGCACGAGCACCGAGCACATTGCCCGGAAACACGCGTGATTCATGCAGGCCCGGCGCATCAAACCAGAGCGTATTGGCATGCGGCGCATTCGGCGAAAGCATTTCACCGCTGCGCACGCCGAGGCAGATGAGGAGATCGGCTTTTGGTAAAAGTGTCTTCTCAGGCGTGTTGGGCTTTCCGTCACACGTGCAGATGCCGGCGCTGTGCGGCAGAGGCTCCGAAAGAGCGCCTTTGGCTGCTGCGGTGGTGAAAACGGGCACGTTGAGCTTGGCGAGCTTTTCTCGCCAAACGGCCCGTGTGGCCCAAGTGCCGACCAAAAGGGCCGGTTGGGCTGCTTGAAGCACTTTTTGCCTCCAACTGGTCTGCGTGACCGGTTTTGACGCCTGATGCACTTCCCGCACTTTGGCATCGTGCGGCACGAGTTCGAGGTGAACGGGGCCCGGGCACTCGCCGACGGCTTCATTCCACAAGGTGGCCACCTTTCCCTCTTCCTCGCTGAAGCCATGAATGCCCCGAAGGAACTCGCTGCCGACGCTGAGATGGTTCAGCCACTTGTGACGACGGCCCGTGGACTCATTCGGAGGATAGGCCTCGGAGATCGAGAGGCAGGGATAGCCTTCGTAGCTGTTGGACAGCAGGCCCGGCGAGAGGTTCATGAAACCGGGACCTTTGATCGTGACGCAGGCGGCAGGCTGGTTTGTCTGCCGGGCATACGCACCGGCCATCAAACCGGCGACAGCCTCGTGACCGGTGGCGATGAAGCTTCCGCCGTTCTTCTCAATCTGCGTGATAAGCTCCAAACTCGGACCACCACCGGGAACACCGAAGATGCGACGCCCACCAAGTGCGGCGAATTGCTGTGCGAAGGATTCAAAGGCCATGGCGATGCGTCAGGCTTGGGATGCAAAATGACCACGAATGCGTTCCGCGGAGAATTTGAGCACGATGTTCACCGCATCAGGGCTGAAACCGCCGATGTGAGGCGTGATCAGGCAGTTGTCGTTCTTTTGAGCATACTGCCAGACGCGGCTCTTTTGGATGTCAGGCTCGCCTTCAAGCACATCCGTGCCGTAAGCGCCGAGATGGCCGCTTTCGAGTGCCTGAAGCAGCGCATCCTCATCACAAATCGCCCCGCGGGAGGTATTGATGAGAACGGTGCCGGGACACATGAGGCCGAACTCACGCTGACGCACCAAGCCGCGTGTCTCATCGCTCAGATGCACATGAATGGACACCGCATGAGCGGAGCTGAGAACGGTGTCAAGATCGGCTCGCTCGATGGTGGCGGGCCATTCGCTTTCGGGGAGATAGGGATCGTGGCCGACGACACGCATGCCGAAGGCCGAGGCATAGCGTGCCATCCACTGGCCGATGCGGCCGCAGCCAATGAGACCCAGCGTGCGCCCCTTTAATAGCATGCCTGGAAACTGCTCGCGGTCCCATTGAGCAGCTTCGACGTGCTTGTTCGCAGAGCGTAAATGGCGCGCACAGGCCATGAGCAGCATCCAACTCAGTTCGGCGGCAGGCGTAAGCTCATTTAGCACGTGCTTCTGGCCTTTGAGTGTGAGCAGAGGAATACCTCTCCCTATCAGCACCTCGGAATCAATGTGATCCGCGCCAGTGGTGGCGGTAACAACGAGCTTTAGATTTACTGCCGAGTCCAACTCCGACTTTCGCAGCGGCACTTTCATCGATGCATCGAGAATAGCGTGCGCTTTTGGCAGCAAAGGAAGCACCGTGGCGGACCTAGCGGAGGGAGCCATTACCTCATAACCCGAACCAAGCGTATTCCGCACCGTGGCAAGCCCGGACTCAGGGCCAAGATAAAGTATATTAATAATTTTTAAATTCAGAC
>JBEIGR010000329.1:0-6517 GCA_040381795.1 Verrucomicrobiaceae bacterium
CTCGGTGGCACCTTCGACGATGGGTCTGTATGTAGAGCAACTCCTGGCTAGCGGTATCTTGAGGGAATCCGGCTTGGTTAAGGGGCTGGCGGGACGCCCGAAGGTGAATCTGGAGGTGATGAATGGCATCGGCTGGTTTGCCGGTGTGGAATTCACGGGGGCTCGCATTCAGGTGGTGGCGGTGGATTTTGCCGGTAGGCCAATGCATGGCGAGTCTTATCCTCTGGCTCCGGGCATCGGGGTGAAAACGGTGATCCAGGATCTGAAAAGTGCGCTCCATGACCTGGCTGCGAAGGTGCCGGGCAAGCTGCTGGGAGTGGGGGCAGGCGCTCCAGGGCTGGTGAATCCTGAGGAGGGTATCGCCAGCTACAGCGTGTCGTTTACGGACTGGCGGGATGTGCCGCTGCGGAGGCTGCTGAAGGAGGCGATGAAGGTGCCGGCAGCGGTCGAAAACAATCTGCGCACCGTGGCGC
The DNA here is from genome assembly GCA_040381795.1 of Verrucomicrobiaceae bacterium. Classification (GTDB taxonomy): domain Bacteria; phylum Verrucomicrobiota; class Verrucomicrobiia; order Verrucomicrobiales; family Verrucomicrobiaceae; genus Prosthecobacter. The sequence continues at coordinate 474 of JBEIGR010000329.1, forward strand.
TGGCGGAGCGCTGGTTCGGCGGTGGGTGTGAGACGCCGGATTATGTGATTCTCGGGCCTCGTAGCGGCTTCGCCTTAGCGATCGTGAAGAATGGCGCTCTGATGCGCGGGACGCATCAGGCGGCGGGTGAGATCGGCCTGTGGCCCTGGCCTGCGGCGGATTCACCCACTCAGATGCATGAGCTGCTGTCTGCACCGGCGATTTGGCGTCGCCTCACGGGAAGTGCTGCGGGCACGCCTGCGCCTGCGAATCTGCACCTAGCGCTCGAAGGCCTTGCTGGCACCCGGAGCGAGGCTTTGGAGGCGGTGACGGAGGATTTCGCCCGAGTGATCGGCATGACGCAGCTGCTCATCGACGCCCGCCTTTATTTTCTGCACGGGCCGCTGACGGCACTGGGATCTGGTTTTTGCGATGAAATCACACTGAAGCTGAAAAAGCTCTTCCCGGCGCTGAAGGACATGCCGCTGGAGATTCGCCCGTCCCAATTGGGGGATGATGCCGGTGCCCTGGGGGCTGCCTGCATGGCCATGGAGGCCTGGGACCCTGGGCTGACCTGATATGGTCATTGTATTCCGCTGAGCGGAGTGGTTGCCTCACAAGGATTCGAACCTTGAATAACAGATTCAGAATCTGCTGTGTTACCATTACACCATGAGGCAGCGGGTCGTGGGGGCCGCGATACTAGAGGCTACGGGCGGGCTTTCAAGTCTGGCGAAGGGCTTTTTTCGCGTGATCAGTCTCCCAGGTAGGCTTCCCGCACCTGCGGGTTGGCACGCAAAGCTTCAGATTTGTCCTGTAGCAGCACCTGACCGGTTTCCAGCACATAGCCGTAATCGGAAATCTTCAGTGCCAAGTTCGCATTCTGCTCCACCAGCAGGATGGTCAGGCCGCGCTCCTTGTTGATGACGACGATCTGCTCGAAAATCGAGCGCACCAGCATCGGTGCGATGCCGAGTGAGGGCTCATCGAGCATCAGGCACTTCGGTTTGCTCATCAGAGCACGGGCAATGGCGAGCATCTGCTGCTCCCCGCCAGAAAGCGTGCCCGACAACTGGTTGATGCGCTCTTTGAGCCGTGGAAACATCGTGAAGGCGTATTCGATGTCCTCAGCGATCCCCGCCTTGTCGTGCCGCAGGTAGGCTCCCATGTGAAGATTCTCCTCCACCGTGAGATTGGCAAAGACCATGCGCCCTTCCGGCACATGGCAAAGTCCACGTGCGACAATCGCATGGGCAGGCTGATTCGTGATGTCCTCGCCGTCATAGCGCACGGTGCCGCCACAGGACTTCACGAGGCCTGAAATCGCCCGCAGCGTGGTGGACTTGCCCGCGCCGTTCGCACCGATGAGCGTGATGATGCTCTTTTCGGGCACCTTCAACGAAATGCCGTGCAGGGCCTTGATGGAGCCGTAGGAGACTTCTAGGTTCGTGATTTCAAGCATGGCGGAGGGTGTTGATGGTTGAAAGTGGATGGTTGATGGCCAGAGAGGGTGGTCGATCACGCATCTTCCAGAAGCGAGCGACGCAGGCCGCTGAGCATCTTGCCTTGCTGCTCGGCTGCGGTGTAAAGTTGTTGGAACAGATCTTCCGTGAGAAAGCCTTGATGACGTCCGATGAAGGACTGCGAAACGACCTCAAACACCGAACCGGTGGCGATTTCAATGAAGCGGGCAAAGTCTTTGCGTGAGATGCGCGAAGAGCCTTCCGCAATGTTGGAAGAAACCGATACCGCCGCCCGCCGTATCTGATTGGTCAGGCCAAAGCGCTCATCCGCAGGGAAACCGCGTTTGCTCGAATACACCAGGTCGACAAACTCAATTGCCTTCTGCCAGACCTCCAGTTTTTCAAAGCCGAACATGGTTGATGGGTATTCGTTGATAGTTGATGGCCGAAAAGCCGGACATGGTTGATGGCTTTTTAGTTGATGGTTGATGGCCGGTTGCCTTGGACTATCAACCATCAACCTCAGACCATCAACCAACCTCCTCCTCTTCCTCGGTTCCCAAATAAGCCGCGATGACCTTGGGGTTCTTTTGAATCTCTCCAGGCGTGCCTTCAGCGATCTTTTTGCCGTATTCGAGCACGGCGATCTTTTCGCAGATGCCCATGACCACCTTCATGTCGTGCTCCACGAGCATGATGGCGATCTGAAACTTGTCTTTGATGAACTGGATGAGCTTCATCAGTTCCTCTTTCTCTGTCGGGTTCATGCCGGCGGCGGGCTCATCAAGCAGCAGCAGCTTCGGTTTCGTGGCAAGGGCGCGAACGATCTCCAAACGACGCTGATCGCCGTAGGGCAGGCTTTTGGCTTCTTCATCGCGCAGCTTCGCGAGATCGAAAATGTCGAGCAACTCGATCACCTGAGTCTCGACCTCGCGTTCGCTATGATGGAAGCCAGCACCGCGCCACAAGGCATTGCGGATGCCATGGGGTCGATGCAACTGCGTGGCGGCACGCACGTTGTCAAAGACCGATAGCGAGCCGAACAGGCGGATGTTTTGAAAGGTGCGGGCGACGCCGAGCTTCGTCAGCGCATGAGGCTTCATGCCGAGAATGTGCTGGCCGCCGAAGTGAATGGAACCTGCCGTGGTCTGATAAACTCCCGTGATGAGGTTGAAGGCCGTCGTTTTCCCCGCGCCATTGGGGCCGATGAGACCGACTAGCTCATTGGCGTGGACTTCAAGACTGAAATCGCCGACAGCCGTGAGGCCGCCGAAGCGGATGGTGGCACGATCGAGCTGTAGCAAGGGGGTCATGGGCGTTGATGGTGAATGGTTGATGGTTGATGGCCGGAACCAAACCACAGCAGGGCCAACCCGTGTGCCCGAGCCTGCTTTCCTCTAAAATAGCCGAAGCACCTGAGATCCCTCAGGCCATCAACCATCAACTCAAAACCATCACCCCTCATACCGCTGCAGCTCCTTTCTTTTTTTGGCCCATCGTGAACAAGCCTTGTGGGCGCAGCATCATGAGGCCGATGATGAGTAGTGAGTAGATGATCATGCGATAGTCTGCAAACTGGCGCAGCACCTCTGGCAGCACGGTAAGGAGAATCGCTGCGATGATGACTCCCACCGTGCGCCCCATGCCGCCGAGGATGACCATGACGACGATGTCGATGGATTTGAGGAAATCGAAGCCCGTGGGTGAGAGGAACTGCTTGTGGTGGGCATACAAGCCACCAGCGACGCCCGCGAAGAACGCACCAATGACGAACGCGGTGACCTTGTAGCGCACCGGATTGATGCCCATCGAGCTTGCGGCGACCTCGTCGTCATTCACCGCGATAAAGCCGCGGCCGTAGGTCGAGTTCACCAGCGAGGCGACCACATAAATCGTGACGGCAGCAAGGGCGAAGGTCCAACCGAGTGTGGTGTATTTGGGAATACCCTTCAGCCCGCTCGCGGCACCCACGCTTTCCATGTTTTGCACCACCACGCGGATGATTTCGCCAAAACCAAGCGTGACGATGGCCAGATAGTCCCCTTTGAGCCGCAGCGAGGGCACTCCGACACCGAGGCCGGCGATGGCGGCCACACAGCCGCCCAGCACGAGAGCCACCAAAAAGAGCAGCGGCTTGAGGCTATCTGGCACCATCGGCGAGCAGACCAGCGTCAGCTTGGCCGCCGAATAACCGCCCACCGCCATGAAACCTGCATGACCGAGGCTGAACTGGCCGGTGTGGCCGTTGATGAGGTTCAAGCTGACCGCCAGGATGATACTGATGCCACAGTCAATGGCGACACCTAGATAGTAGCGGTTGAACTGCCCCGAAAAGAGCGAAACCACCACCGCGAGCACGATGCCCGCTAGCAGCCAGCGCTTCGCGCCAGCCAGCGCAGTTGATGGTTGAGAATGGATGGTTGATGGCATGATCGGAAGGCTCGCTTTGGATTATTTCTGGCTATCAACCATCGACATTCAACTATCAACTCGACTCACACTTTCTCGACGGTGGCCTTGCCAAGCAGTCCGGCGGGTTTGAAAAGCAGGATGAGGATGAGGATGGCAAAGGCGATGCCATCACGATAACTCGACAAGCCGGAGATGCCGCCCGCGAAGGTTTCCAGTAGCCCCAGCAACAAGCCGCCGAGCGCCGCGCCCGGCAGATTGCCAATGCCACCTAGCACCGCCGCGATGAAGGCGCGGATGCCCGGCTGCACGCCCATGAGCGGCTCGATGCCGGGCGCTTTCAACGCATAAAGAATGCCCGCGACCGCCGCCAGCGCCGAGCCGAGTCCGAAGGTGAAGGCGATGATGCGATTGATGTTCACCCCCATGAGCGCCGCCGCCTGCTGATTGAAGGACACGGCTCGCATGGCCATGCCGTTCTTGGTTTTATGAACGATGAACCACATGCCGGCTAGCAGCAGCGCCGTGACGAGCATCACCACCAGATCATTGCTACTCACCACCAGCCCGGCGAGATGAAAGTCCGTGGCGGGCAGCAGTTGCGGAAACGGCTTTGTGTCCGCACCGAACACCGCCTTGTGCTGGCAGGTGAATTCAATGAACAACGATACACCGATGGCCGTGATCAGCACCGTGAGCTTTGGCCTGGAACGCAAGGGCCGGTAGGCCAGGAACTCGATCAGGATGCCGATGCCTGCACAGATCAGCGCGGAGAGCAGCGTGACGAGCAAGGCACCTGTGAGCGATGGCAGCGGGATGATCTTCTCCATGGCCGGAGCGATGAAAAACGCCGCATACGCCCCCAGCATGAGCACATCACTGTGCGCGAAGTTGATGAACCGCAGCACACCATAGACCATCGAGTAGCCAAGCGCGATGAGGGCGTAGATGGAACCCAGTGCGAGGCCGTTGATAAGTTGTTGAGAAAACCATTCCATGGGGAGTTGATGGTCTAGAAGTTGATGGTGGATGGTCCAGAATCAGCGGACCTGGGCCGCAGCTTGGCATTATCGAGGTGAACCATCGTCATCGCGTTTCTCTTTGAGGGATTCAGTCTATCAACCATCAACTTTCAACGATCAACTCTGCCTCACGGTGTCACGGTTTCCACAAACTTAAACGCCCCGCCCTTCACTTGTAAAATCACCGCAGACTTCACGGCGTCACGCTGGGCATTGATGGCGATCTTGCCAGTCACGGCATCGAATTCCTTCGTCGCGGCCAGCGCATCTCGCACTTTGGTGCCTTCGGTGCTGCCTGCTCGCTTGATGGCATCAGCGAGGAACAGGGCCGAGTCGTAGCCGAGCGCCGCCATCGCATCGGGAACCTTGCCGTTGTAGCGTTTTTTATAGGCAGCGACAAAAGCGGTCACCTTCGGCGATCCGGCATCGGACGCGTAATGCGTGGAGAAGTAGTGGCCCTCGACGGCATCGCCTCCGATTTTCACCAGCGTGTCACTTTCCCAGCCATCACCGCCGATGAGCGGCACATCGAGGCCGAGTTGCTTCGCCTGGATGCAAATCAGCGCGACATCTGTGTAGTAGCCAGGAACGAAAACAGCATCCGGCGCGGCGCTTTTGATGGCGGTGAGCTGGGCTTTGAAATCCTTGTCACCACCGTTGAAATCCAGCTCACTCACGATCTGACCCCCCGTCTTGGTGAATCCCTCCTTGAAGAATTTGGCCAAGCCCTTGCTGTAATCGCTCTTCACATCAGTGAACACGGCCACCTTCTTCGCCTTCAGGGTGTTGGTGGCAAAGTTGGCCATCACCGTGCCTTGGAAGGGATCAATGAAACACACTCGGAAGATGAAATCGCCTGTCTCCGTGACCTTCGGATTGGTGGACGCAGGCGAGATCATCGGGATGCCATTCTGCTGACAAATCGGCGCGGCCTCCAGCGAGCGGCTCGATGCCACTTCGCCAAGAATCGCCACCACACCGTCTTTCGAGATCAGTTTGTTCACGACATTGGCCGGTTCGCCCGCTTTCGACTGATCGTCCTCCGTTTTGAGTTCGAGCTTCTTCCCCAGCACGCCACCATCCGCATTGAGTTCCTCGATCGCCAGCAGCGTGCCTTCATGTGAGGAGATGCCAAAGGTGGCCTCCTTACCTGTGAGCGAGGCGAATTCAC
>JBEIGR010000330.1:0-6492 GCA_040381795.1 Verrucomicrobiaceae bacterium
GATCCACTTCTGCTCGAGGGCGTTCTTGGTGGGGCGGTTGACCTGGTAATAGACGCCGAATTTGCCGAGCGCGAGGTTGTCGGCGAGTTTGAAGGCGGCGACGTCGTCGGTGACGTCGTGCTGGGTTTCGTCGATGGTTTCCCAGACGCCGCCTTTTTTCGGCCAGCTATCGTCAAAGGCACCGGGGTAGAACATGACGCACTCGCTGAGGCACTCGACGACGCTGAAGCCGTCGTGCTGGATGGCGCGGGTGAAGACTTCCTCCATGTGCTTCACCTGCGCAGCGTGGGTGCGGGCGATGAAGGTGGCTCCGCTGGCGAGGAGCTGCTTCATGGGATTGATCGGGCGGTCGATGCTGCCGGTGGGGTCGGTCTTCGATTTGCGGCCGATGGGCGTGGTGGGGCTCGTCTGGTTCTTCGTCAGGCCGTACACAAAATTGTCCATGATGATGTAAGTGAGCTTGATGTTCTTGCGGGCGGCGTGGTTGAGGTGGTTGCCACCGATGGAGAACCCATCGCCGTCACCGCCGAAGACGAAGACATGCACGTCCGGGCGGCTGAGGCTGACGCCGGTGGCGAGTGGCACCGCACGTCCGTGGATGAAGTGCAGGCTGTGCGTGTTCATGAAGTAAGGAAAGCGCGAGGAGCAGCCGATGCCGGCGACGACGACGATCTTTTCCTGCGGGATGTTCAGCTTTTCGAGCACGCGGTAAAAGATGGCGAGCACGGCAAAGTCACCACAGGCCGGGCACCAGGTGGGGTGATCAGCGGTGAGTGCTTTTTTGGTGAGTTTTTCGACGGCGGGAGCGGCAGGCGCGGTGGTGAGGGCGGCTGGGGCTTCGGGTGTGGCGACGGCGGTGGACATGACAGGTTGGGAAAGGATGTGGAGTTAAAGACGAGGTTGGAAAACGATCAGGCTTGGCCGGCGGCGAGGTGCTTTTCCACGCCGGTGACGAGTTCACGCACGCGGAAGGCGAGTCCGTCGGTTTTGCACACGCTCTTGATCTTCGGATCGGCGTAACGGGCGCGGAGCAGCATGGCGAGCTGGCCATAACCGTAAGCGCCGTAGTCGTTCATCTCGACACAGATGACCTGCTTGAAGTTCGCGAAGACGCCTTCGAGCTTGTCCGGCATCGGATGGAGGTGGCGGATGTTTGCGGCGCTGACCTTGTGGCCTTCGCTGCGGAGACGGTCGCAGGCTTCTTTCGCAGGTCCCCAAGCACTGCCCCAGGCGATGATGAGGGCGTCGCCGGTGGCATCGCCGTGCAATTCGGGCGCGGGGAATTCAGCGGCGGCATCGAGCAGCTTTTGACGACGCTTGTTGGTCATCTGCTGGTGCATCTTGGCATTGCCGGAGGGGTGACCAAACTCGTCGTGCTCGAGACCGGAGATGTGCGGGTATTTGCCGCCGAGCATCTTCGTTCCGGGGGGGGCATGCTGCGTGGTTTTGTCCAAAGGATAGGGCTTCCAGTCGGCCTCACGCGGCGTCTGATCGAGCGTGGGCTCGACCCAGTGCTTGTCGAGGTCAGGCTCTTCAAAGGCCTCGATGCGGCTGCTGAGCGCTTGGTCGCTGAGGATGATGACGGGGCTGGAGTACTTCTTGGCGATGCGTGCGGCTTCGAGGGCGATGTAGAAGCAGTCTTCGACATCCTTTGGGGCCAAAACGAAGCGTGGTGTGTCGCCATGGCTGCCGTAGATGGCCTGCATGAGATCGCTTTGCTCCACGCTCGTGGGCAAGCCCGTGGAAGGACCACCGCGCTGCACATTGACGACGATGAGCGGCAGCTCGGCCATGCTGGCGTAACCGAGAGCTTCCATCTTCAGCGACAATCCGGGGCCGCTGCTGCCCGTCATGCTGAGATGACCCGCGAAGGCCGCTCCGATGGCCATGCTGACAGCGGCGAGTTCGTCCTCCGCCTGCACAAAGATGCCGCCATACTTCGGCAGCTCGCTGCGCAGCGTTTCCATGATGGAGGACCACGGCGTGATGGGATACGCAGCACCATAGCGCACGCCAGCGGCGAGAAGGCCGAGCGAGAGCATCTGATTGCCATCCGTGGAGATGCGGTGGCCGGAATCGGCCTCGCCGGGAGCCAGCGCGAATTTTTCGATGTCGCCGATCTGATACGCGTAACCGGCATCAAAGGCCAGAAGCGCATTGCGCAGCACGGACTCGTCTTTTTTGCCGAACTGGCGGCTGATAATGCCGACGAGCTTGTCCTTGTCCAAATTGAACACGGCCACGATCAGGCCGAGCACGAACATGTTCTTGCCGCGATCCTTCGCGGAGCCGCCGATGGCCTCCACGGTGGCAGCGGTGAAGGGAATGCCGATGTGGAAGACGCCGCGCTCATGCTTGATCTCGGCCACCTCGGCACTGTCGTAAAGGCAGATGCCGCCCTGGCGCAGGGCATTGAAATGGCTGTCGTAGCTGTGCTGGTAAAAGGCCACGAGCACATCCGCCTCATCGCCCGCGGTGAGCACTTCACCGGAGCCGAGATGCACCTGGAAGATCGAAGGCCCGCCGCTGATCGTGGACGGGATGGTCATGTAAGTCATCACTTCCTGCGCCGTGCGCCCCGCCAGACGAGCGAGGAAGCCGCCGATGGATTGAATACCATCCTGTGAGTTTCCGGCGAAGCGGATGACGGCGTTGCGAAGAGTCTTCTTGGAATCAGATGACGATACGGGAGCGGTGGCTGTGGACATGGTTGGTGACGGGCGCAGAGGTCCCGACTGGTTGGTGGTTGAAAGAAACGCGGTTCTATCAGGAGTTTTGCGAGCCGTCTAGAGTCCTCTGGAGTGTTTTTGTGCTCCAAACTGGCTCTTTAGGTTTCCTTAAACCGTGACGCTTGGCTCTTTGAAACGCCTCACGAGCACGCAGCCACCAGCCACGAGCAGCGTTCCCACAAACCACCACGGCCACCAAGTCATCGAATCGGCAAAGACATGAATGTCATCCGGCGAGAGGCCTTTGGCGTGAGCCAGCCAGCCGGTGTGCCAGCCAAAGAGGAGCGTGATGCTGCCGTAGGCGAGGTTCATCGAGAGACCGCGAAAGCTCAGCGCCGTGGCCCTTTGCTCCGAGGTCACCACGGCATTCATGTAATGCGAGAGGAAGAACTGCAGGAAGCGCATGCTCATGAACAAGGGCACCACGAGCACGATGCCGAACCAGCCATGCATCGGATACGCCGCCGCGAAGAGTCCGCCGAGCACGACGAGAGCTAGCCAGATGAAATTGACCACACCGCTCATGCGCCGCGTGGCTTTTTCCATCAACGAGGCGGTGAAAAGGCCCAGCAGCGACACGCCGGTGCCGATGACGCCGAACCACACTTCCTCGATGCCGACGAGGCGATAGAAATTACTCGTGACGGTCAAAAACAGCCGGATGATGCTGTCGAAGACGAGGCCAAAAACGATCAGTGCGAAGGCCGTGCGCGTGCGCCAGATCCAGCCGCCCGTGTGCAGGATGGAACCCCAGGTCTCGCGAATGCTGGTGAGCAGCGGTACCTTCTGCGGTGCCTTCCAATTCTCCCGCATGCGCAGCGTGACGACCAGGCAGGCGAGGGCGCTGCCGAGGCAGAGCAGCACCGGTAGCTTGATCCAGATCGTGTAGAGCCACGAGCCGGAGATCGACGAGATGACGAAGCCCACCGCCATCGCCCGCGAGAGGTTCGACATGACACGCGGCCACAGCGTCTCGCGCCCGCCTTCCGGCAGCGAATCATAGGTGAGCGCTTCATCCGCCCCGCTGGCACAGGCTTCCGCCGCGCCGCTGAGGACGCGATTGCACACGAAGAGCCAGAAAACGAGGTCGTGATGCCCCGGCTGCATCAGCGCCAGCACGCTCATCTCCAGCACCATCAGCACGCTGGCCGCCACGACGAGCGGCTTCCGCCCAAACCGATCCGCCAGCGCCCCGCTCGGCACCTCCAGCACCACGCTCGTCAGCGCCCACACCACATTGAGCGCCGCGAATTCACCGATGCTCAGGCCCAGGTCGAGAAACAGAATCGTGAAGACCGGGTAGTAGAACCGGCAGTTGAAGAGAATGCGGAACCAGATGAAGAGACGCGCGTTGGAGGTGGTGGGCATGAACTCGATGAATCAGATTCCAAGCAACGAAACGGCCACTTTGTCCGCAAAACACGCTTCCACATCCGACCCCGGATCTCGCGGACGAGATGCATACGAGGCGTTGTAGTCGAAGACGAGTCCGTCAGCCTCGTCACGACGCCGGTAGCTCACATTGAGCGGCGATTTGGCCGGGTCACAGCGCACTCGGGCCGGGATGTCCTGCTCGCCGGGTGGCAGATGCGGGAAATTGATGTTCCAAAAGCTCCGCGGGGCCTTTGTGGCTTGGTGAAGCTCGCCCAGCACGATCGATGCCCAAGCGGCCGTGCGATCCCAATCCACCTTCAACTCCCGCTTCAGGTAGTGTGACAGCGCGATGCTGCGCACGCCATGATACGCCGCCTCCCTCGCCGCGGCCACGGTACCGGAGATGACGATGTCCTGCCCCATGTTTCCGCCGGCATTGATGCCGCTCAAAACGAGATCGGGCTTCAAATCGAGCGCGAAGAGCCCCAGCCGCACGCAATCCGCCGGCGTGCCCTGAACGGCGAATCGGCCCTCGCCGCGCTTTTCGACCTTCAGCGGCTCATGCGTCGTCACGCGATGCCCGCACATGGATTTTTCCACGTCCGGTGCCACCACCACGACCTGCCATCCACGCATCAAAACCGCCTTTTCCGCCGCCGCGATCCCGGGAGCGTCAATTCCATCGTCATTGGTGAGGAGAACAAACATCCGTGGCACTTAGCGGCTCGCGCTGGAAAAGCAAACCATCGCCTCGGATGCCAGCGGTTGCGTTTCGCAAGGCCTCATGGCATCCTGTGGCATGAATACCGCGACCGTCGAACCCGCCTTCGCCGAACTGCTGCGCCAGATCCAGGCCCGCAAAGCCAAAAATCCCCCGGTGGCGAAACCGGGCTGGGAGCAAATCTTTGGCACCATGCCCGACGATGAAGCATCCCGCGAAGCCGCCAGGCTGGGAGAAGAATGGCGCCGTAGCGAAGGAGCCCATGAATAGTGCTTATGTTTGCCGTGCTCGATACGAACCACTTTCGAGAGTACGTCTTGGGCACGGCCTCGGGTGCTAAGCTCAGAAGTCGCATTCAGATCGAACAGCCGGAGATTTTCACCTGCATTGTGGCTGCGGAGGAATCGCTGAGCGGCTGGATTGCCTTCATCAGGCGCGAGCGAGCGGGCGCAGAGCAGCTCACCGGATACGAAATGCTTCATCGCTGCCTCGACACTCTCGTCCGAATGTCTGTCCTTCCATTCGACAGGGATGCTGCACTGATTTTCCACAGTTTGCAAAAGTCTCTGCCACGCATCGGCACGATGGACCTCAAGATCGCCGCTATCTGCCTCGCTCACGACGCCACGCTGCTCAGCCGGAACCTCGTGGACTTTGAGAAGGTGCCGGGGCTGAAAATCGAGAACTGGCTGGATTAACAGCCTCCTGACAGAATTGGCCGGGTTCATCGTCTTCATCGCATGCCGCCCGACCTCACTGCCCTGACCTCCCGCCGCCGCTGGCTGGCTGGGGCGGGCATGGGCTTGTCGAATGTGGCGCTGTCGCATCTGATGGCGGAGTCGCGTTCGCACTTTCCGGCGAAGGCGAAGCGGGTGATCTGGCTCTTCATGCATGGCGGGCCGAGCCATGTGGATTTGTTTGATCCGAAGCCGGAGCTCATCAAGCACGCCGGAAAGCCACTGCCGGAGAGCTACGGAGCTGTCGAGACGCGGCGGAAGGTGGCGCAGAATCCGCTGCTGGCTCCGGTGAAGCCTTTTCGGAAGTATGCACAAAGCGGCATCGAGATCAGCGACTTCCTCCCGCACATGGCGGAGATCGCCGATGCGATGTGCGTCATCCGCAGTTGCCATGGCGATAGCGTGAATCATCCGCAGTCGGTCTATCAGATAAACACCGGCTCGATCCTGATGGGCAAGCCGAGCCTCGGGAGTTGGGTGAGCTATGGTCTCGGCAGCGAGAATGCGGACATGCCCGCCTTTGTCGTGATGCCCGATCCCGGCGGCGGACTCAAAGGCGGTCCACCAGCCTGGGGCAGCGGCTTTTTGCCCGCGACCTTTCAAGGCACCACGATGCGAGCCGGACCCAATCCCATCCTGGATCTGCGAAGCCCACAGAACAGCGCTCGCCAGCGGGCCACGCTCGATCTCATCCAGCAGATGAATGCCGCGCATCAGGCCCAACGTGCGGCCGACAGCGTGCTCGACGCCCGCATCAAAGCCTACGAGCTCGCCTTTCGCATGCAAAGCGCCGCGCCGGAGGCGGTGGACCTTGCTCGCGAGACCGAGGCCACGAAGCGACTCTATGGCATCGACCAGGAAAAGACCCGCGAGTTTGGCACTCGCTGCCTGCTGGCACGTCGGATGATCGAGCGCGGCGTGTGTTTCGTGC
>JBEIGR010000331.1:0-6466 GCA_040381795.1 Verrucomicrobiaceae bacterium
CCCACCGGCACATCGAGCGTCTGATGCAGCGTGCGGCCGAAGAAGAAGCCGACCGCGCTGAATTCGCCCGCGTTGGCCGGCGAGCACTCCGCCCAGGCACCTTTGAAGTCACTTTGCGGCTCCTGCGTGCCGACCTGTGGCACGGAGATGAGGCGGATGTTGGGGTGTTTCGCCGTGGCGATCTCCAAATCGGCGTCATAGCTCTGCGAGAGGCTCCACTGCATGTTCGACTGGCCGGAGCAGATCCAAACCTCGCCGACGAGGATGTTTTTGAGCTCCACCTTGTTGGTGCCCTTGATGTTCATCGTCGCAGGTTTGGCGCTGGCGGGCACGGGATCGAGTTTCACGGTCCATTTGCCCTTCGCATCGGCCTCGCCGGTCTTCGTCTGGCCGTTGAAAGTCACGGTGACCTTCGTGCCGGGCGTGTCCCAGCCCCAGATGGGGTTCGCCTGCTTCTGTTGAAGCACCATGTTGTCGCCGATGATGGCGGGGAGCTTGATTTCAGCATGCGCGGCAGCCGCGAATGCGAGGAGGGAGAGGATCGAGAGACGTTTCATGTGGTCAGAGAGGGCGCAAAGAACGACCCTGGCCGACACTTCATTTCACGGACTCCTCAAACGGTCTCGCGAGGCGCTGTCGGCACACGCAGCGCGGGCAGGTCGATCATGATGTTGGGGCTGCGCATCAAAGTCTCGCCGACGAGCAAAGCATCTGCCCCGGCCTCGGCGAGGCGAATGGCATCCGCCACTGTCTTGATGCCGCTCTCGGCCACCAGCACGACATCGTCCGGCACTTCCTCGGCCAGCTTTTCAGTCGTGCCGAGGTCCACCGTGAAGTGCTTCAGGTTGCGGTTGTTCACGCCGATGATGCGGGCGTCCGTCGCCAAGGCTCGTTCGAGTTCCGGCAGGTCATGGACTTCCACGAGCGCATCGAGCTGGAAGGTGCTCGCCACCTCCAGCAGATGCTCCAGCGTCGGCTGGTCCAAAGCGGCCACGATCAGCAGAATCGCATCCGCACCGGCCACCACGGCCTCAAAGATCTGCGCCTCGTGAATGATGAAATCCTTCCGCAGGCACGGGATGTCCACCTGCTCGCGAATCAGCGTGAGATACTCCAGACGGCCCTGGAAATACTTTTCGTCCGTGAGCACCGAGAGCGCATTCGCGCCGGCTTTTTCATAACCGCGGGCAATCGTGAGCGGATCAAAGTCCGCTGCGATCGTGCCGGCAGAAGGCGAAGCACGCTTTACCTCGGCGATCATGCTCAGGCGGGTGGGATCGGCCCGCAGGGCATCGTAAAAGGAGCGCACATCATCCCGCAGCGCGGCGGCGGCCCGCAGCTTCTCCGCACGGGGCAGGAGGCGCTGCACTTCGAGGTGCTTTTGGGCGATGATTTCGTCCAGTTTGTTCATGAGGGCCGCCACAGTGCGGGCGAACCGCCTCCGTGCAACCCGTCTTCACCTCCTCGCCGGAGGTTTTTACGGCTCCTCACTCCTCCGTCGGCAGGTGGCCGATCACCCGTGGCTTGCCCGCACCTTCCCAGACTTGCATCGCCGGGCCTTGGTCGTCCGGCGCGATGTAAAACAACCTCGGTTTCCCGTTCACCTCGGTGGCGCAAAACCCCTCCAACCGGTCCGCGTCCTCCTCCAGCACCTCGGCGCCTTTCAGCGAGGCCAGCATCGCATCGAGTTGGTTCTTCACCGTGGGAAAGTCGTCCGAGTTCGGCACATGCATCGGTTTCGCGGGCACTGGCACCCGCACCACCGAGCCCAGGTGATGCCCGCGGAGGCCGCAGTAAATCCAGCCGCCTGCCACCGCGATCTTCGAGACCCATTGGCCGCCGCCATTGCCTTCATCCGTGTTCAAAGCCGCCACTGGAGCGATGCGAGCGCCGACGAGCACACCGATCCGGTCCACCGCGTCATCCGCCTCATAGAGCGAGATACCGCCCTCCCACACATCGCCGCCGCTTTCGAAGAAGAAGCGACCATCCGCCGTTGGCGTGCCTGCTCCAGCACCATTCACGCGACGGCAAAACACCTGCACAAAGCTCTTCGAGCCGGGTTTGCGACCCCACATGCTCGGCATGCCCACGCCGTCCTCCTTCTCATTGCCGCTCACAAACAAGATGTCCTTCAGCGGCGATCCTTCCTGCGTCACCACAAACAAATCGGAAGCACCCACCACCGGCGCCGTGGAGCACACGCGTTTCACGGCCGGCTTCGCATCCGCCTTCCAGACCCACACCGCATCCTTCGCGAGGAAGAGCGTCTCGCCCTCGCTGCCGCGAGCGATGCTCTCAATGCACTCCTCCGCCAGCTCCTTCGGCAGCGGAACCTTCGTGATCTTGCCCGTGCCCACATCCACCTGGATCAAACCCGTGCGCACCCCGCACAGGCCGATCGTCACCGTCTTTCCATCTGGCGAGAAGAATGCATCGGCACCGGCCGCAGAGCCGGTTGGCATCAACGAAGCGGCGAATACGACGGCGAGCGAAAGGCGGAGAGACTTCATGCCGCGCCGATACCGATCCTCGCCACGACTGTCAAACTAGCTTCACTCATACTTCAGCCACGCCGTCGCTAGGTAGGTCTTGTCAGCGGTGACGCGGAGCCTGCGTCGGAAGCCGTGTGTTTTATGTCAGCTTCAGCGAGACGGCTAGAAGCTTGTTGGTCACCGAGTGTTAGCGCGAGGTATGAAGTGCGCGAAAGCGGCTACCGAGGCTTCCTTCTCTCCTGGTAGCGGAAGCCCAAGAAGGGAGCGGCCTTGGTGAGGACGGCACGGCGGGCTTCTGTGATGTCGGTATGGATTTCTTGGGCGCGTTCCTCGGCTTCGATCTTCTCGCGGTTCAGGGTGAGGATGTATTGGAAGTCGGCTCCGTCATCGACCTTTTCCTGAAGGTAGTTCAGGCACTGGACGAGCGTGTCTTGGTCCACGTCGAAGATGTTGTCATGGACGAGGAAGCCAGGGTGGCGGCCATGGGTGCAACTGGCGAACATCAGGGCGCAGTCGTAAATGAAGACCTTGGTGCGCTCGATGCTGTGGCTCATGTCATCGGGAATCATGAGTTCGAAATCAAGCGGGTGCTTGATTTTGGCTCCGGTATTGAGCTGGAGCGTGAATGAGGCATTGGCCACGCCCATGATGCGCTGGTGGATTTCGGAGACCTCATGGTTCATGGAGACTTCGATGGCTTTGTGGTCTTGCAAATGCCTGCGCAGGCCGTCCATGGCGAGCTGGCGTTCACTCTTGAGGTCTTCCTTCCTTTGGTCGGCCTCGGAGTATTGATCGTAGAGGGTGACGCGTCGGTAATAGTCCTGCTGCTTGTGCATGGCGACGCTGAGTCCGGCGCTCAATTCCTTCAAGGTGCCCTTGCGATCAAGGCGGGAGACCAAGGCGGCGTGGTCGGAGGAAAGACGGCGAATTTGCTCGGTGAGTTTACGTCGCTCCTCATCTAGGCGGCTCAGTTCGTCGCTGAGGAGGGATCGTTGGAACGTTTCTACCTCTGCTTTGAAGGCTTTGGCCTGCTCTAGGGACTTCGTGACTAACTCTCCCAACCCAGCACGCACACGATCATAGACGATGGCAAGATCCGTCTCATCGATGACCTCGGGCTGCGGCATTGCCCGGATTTGATCGATTTGGTAGCTGATCCCTTTTCTGCGTCCCCGCAGGCTGGCCAAAGCGGTTTCGATCTCATTCAAATCCGCCTCGACCTGTTCGAATGCTGGCTCCGCCTTCAATTCCGCCAAGCCTGCCTCAATGGCTTTCACTTCCTTTTCATCCTGATTGAGGCCAGCAGGGATGTCGGCCAGTGGAATGGAGCCTTGCTTCGTGAGGTCCTTTTTTAGCTGGCTTACCAGAGACGTTTGAGCATCTAGATCTTTGATGCTCTGGAGAAGATCCCGATACTGGACCAAATCAAAACCCATCAGGAAGAGATGCGGGGTGGGATCGCCTGGAGTGGTGCGGTCTGCAGGCATGGTGCGCAAGATGTCAGAAAACTCCGAGCCTTCATCACGCATCAGCAAGCTGATCAGGCTCCTGAAACTGGTAAAGCCGTGGCTAGCCATTCCGGTGAAGAGTAGATCGGAAAGAAAACGAGTCGCCTCAGCCAGAGTGCCAAAGGTAGTCGATTGGCCGTTCCGAATGATCCTGGGTTCACTAGGGTGGGCCAGAGAACGCCGGATTTGCAGCGTTTCGCCATTGATGGAGAGGTCCAGAATGACGGTGAGCCCATCTGGAAGTCGCTCCGGCGGGATGCGAGAGACCCGTGTCTGAGCAAAGTCTCGCAATAGAGCAAAGTGGATGAACTCCACCGACATGCTTTTGCCGACTCCGTTTACCTTTTTTGCCTGGGGTGAGTCGCCCTCCGATTTCTCGCCCAAAATGAGATTGATCCCAGACCGGAAGATGATGGGGGTAAAAAGAGCGGGCTCTGACGAGAGTCTGTGGAGGCGGAGCGTCATGGGGCCAGCTTGTAAATGTAAGGTGCCCTGAAATCAATGAGGCCCGCCATGTGAAGGAAGATGAGTGCGAACATCATCGGCCTGGATTTCGTGACTCCGTGCTTGGTCAGGTGATGGGAAATCTCGGCAAGCGAAAGCCGTCCATCTTCCGTTTTCTCAAGTTTTTTGAGGACCAAATAGCCCACGTAGGGCATGGAGGTTTTCAAGGGTTCGTCTTTGGAAACAAGGGCGTTCATCTTGGGGGAAGGACTGGATTCGGGAAGACGTTACAGCCGCAGAATTCGTCCGCGAGAAAGTAGCGCAAGGCGTTGTCATCACAGTCGTGGCCTGCCGTGTGCGCGTGGGAGGCAAGATGTGTGACCATAGCCTCGAAAGCCCTTCGGGCGTCACCATCGTTTGCTTCGAGCGCTGAGAGACTGTGCTCCCGCAGCCAAGCACTGGAGCGGCGGACTCTAACAGTGTCGCAGCCGACGGCTTGTCTGGCCTCGTCGATGGCGATGTAGCATTCCACATTTGTGAGGAACTGGCGTTTCAAAAACTCGGCGTGTTCCTTGAATCGCTCAAGTTTTTGGAATGCGTCTGGTTTCATCTCCTGGATCATGGCGGCGGCGGGAAGCCCGCCCTGGGAGATGTATTCAATGATAGAAATGATGGCGGTGACGTTCTGGTCAACGCCCATCTGAAGCGCTGCCCCGAGTGGGCGGAGTTCCTTGCGCAGAAGGGAGACGACGGCCTGCTGGTGATCCACATCAGGCAGAAGTTGCAGCGCCTTGAGGATGGCACTCAGATCGAGTCGGTCCCGTGAGGCAACGAAATCGAAGCCAGCCAGTTGCTTGTCGAAATTGGCGGAAGTCGAAGGCATTTCCATGAGCGGATACACAAACACCAACCGGTCAAAATCCCGCTGGTGATTGGGGATGAAGGTCTCAAGTGTTTGGCGGATTTTTGCGGCAGTCATGGTGCTCGTGACCTGCACTGCGATGCGATTTTGCCGGTCTTCAAGATCGAATGAGTCCTGGCTGCTCCGCCCATCCCAGTTTCCGTTAATCAGAGACCATCCGAAGAGCCTATTCAGCAGCGATTGGAAGAATCCTTCAGCTTCGATGTTGGCGTCCAGATGCCGCAGCGCTGAATTTGCCTGCACAGCAACGCTCAAGCGGCCCAGCCATTCTTTGGCTTCTTCCAGATTGGAGCGTCGTTGAAATTCCATGATTTGGTAAGCTGGTAGAGCTTTAGTTTAGATGGGTGCTGAGGACGCTGCGGTCAAACGCGGCGCTGAGGAGTTGATGGTAATTCCCACTACAGCTTTCGTCAGTATGGAAATAACGGAACTCGGCGTAAAAGTCGAGTTTCTCCATCCTGATCCGAGGAGGCAGCAACGCCTTTGAGTTTTAGCAGCGCAGGTGTGACCGAGTTGGTCCTCGCCGACAACGACATCGTGCAGCAGGTGAAGGCCACGCTACTCGTTGGCAACAAAGACCAATGCTTTGTGCATCTGAAGGTGACGCTGCCGCCTTGAGTCGGGTTATCACTCATCACCTGCTACCTATCAATTTGATCATAAATCCACGGCCTGCGGCGGCATCCTGTCAAACTGGCATCACTCATACTTCAGCCACGCCGTCGCGGCGCACGCTTTGTCGGCGGTCACGCGGAGCCAGCGGGCTTGCACGGCGGGGTCGAAGGTGAGGGCGGTTTCTTCGCCGGGGGAGACTTCGTGGTGTTTGTGGGTCACCCAAAGGCCGGTGCCGGTGAGGTCGAGCTCGATGTGGAAGCTCACGGGCTCATTTTGATCGTGGCTGAGCGTCAGTGTGCGCGGGTCATAGGCCCACATGAGATACGGATCGCTCTTTTGATCGGCTTTGACCTTCGTGGCCTTCCATGGGCCGCCTTCGCCGCGGGGTTTGCCGAGCTTCCAGAGGTCGTCGATGGCGCCGGCCCAGAGGGCGGCCTTGCCGTCGTCGCTGCGGATGATGTGATCGCTGGCTTTGGCGTCGG
>JBEIGR010000332.1:0-6432 GCA_040381795.1 Verrucomicrobiaceae bacterium
ACTCCTCGAAGCGAAGCCCGGCTACCCCGTGCTTCATATCCAGCATCCGAATGCCACCGGTAGCGTGGCGCTGCATGGAGCGCATGTGATGGAATGGATGCCGAATCACAGCGATCCCGTGCTCTACATGAGCCCGGATGCGCTCATTGAACTCGGCAAACCGATCCGTGGCGGCATTCCCATCTGCTGGCCGTGGTTTGGGCCGCACACCGACAGCACCAAGCCAGCGCACGGCTTTGTTCGCACCATGATGTGGGAGTTTGATCGGGCACGCGAAACGCCGGCCGGAGTCGATCTCGTGCTCAAACTGGCCGATTCAGCCGAATCGCGGCTTTTGTGGCCCTTCGGCTTTGAAGCACGACTGCACATCAGCATGGGCCTGGAGCTCGAAGTCGGCCTGGAGGTCACCAACACCGATTCGAAGCCTTGGACGATGACCGGTGCTCTCCACACCTACTTCAGCGTCGGCGATGTGCGGCAGATCACCCTCCACGGCCTGCATGGCACGCAGTATGTCGAAGGCCGTCTTTCACCGGACAAACGTCCGCAGGAAGGTCCCATCGTCATCGACCAGGAGGTGGACCGTCTTTACGCCTCCGATGCACCAGTCATCGTCGATGATCCCGTCCTGAGCCGCGAGCTGCGCATCGAAAAAGCCGGCAGCCTCAGCACCGTCGTGTGGAATCCGTGGATCGAAAAATCCACCCGCCTCGCCGATCTCCCCGATGAAGCCTACCCGGACTTCGTCTGCGTGGAGACCACCAACGCCGGCGATGACGCCGTCACGCTCGAACCTGGCGAAACTCACCTCCTCTTCACCCGCCTCTGCGTCCGCCCACTCAAAGATGCGCCGATGCCCTCGCCGACATTGCCGGAGAGCGGGCTGTTTGCGTAACACACCAACTCACAGCGACACACCCCGCTTCCATGGCAGGAAGTCATCTTGGCCTAGCGACACGGCTTTCGGCACATACTCACCGCTCGCGGTGGCGATGACGAGGTCGAGGACTTCCTCGCCGCATTGCTCGACGGTCTTTTCGCCGGTGATGATGGGGCCGCAGTCGTAGTCGATGAGGTCCGGCATGCGCTTCGCGAGCGTGGTATTGGTGGCCAGCTTCAGCGTGGGGCAGACGGGATTGCCGGTGGGCGTGCCGAGGCCGGTGGTGAAAAGGATCATCGTGCATCCAGCGCCAGCGAGCGCGGTGGTGGACTCCACATCGTTGCCCGGCGTGCAGCAGAGCGTAAGGCCGCCGCCATTGCGGATGGGCTCGGCGTAGTCGGTCACATCCACGATGGGCGCATTGCCGCCCTTCTTCGCAGCTCCGGCAGACTTGATGGCATCGGTGATGAGGCCGTCACGGATGTTTCCAGGGCTTGGATTGGCGTCGAAGCCGCTGCCACAGGCCTGTGCCGCGCCTTCGTAGGCACGCATGAGGTTCACAAACTTGTCCGCTAGCTCGGCGGAGACGCAGCGGTCGCAGAGGCTTTGCTCCACGCCGCAGAGTTCGGGGAATTCACTGAGCACCGGTGCCCCGCCGAGCGCGGCGAGAAGATCGGCGGTGTGGCCGATGGCCGGATTCGCGGAGATGCCGCTGAAGCCATCGCTGCCGCCGCATTCCACCGCCATGATGAGATCGCTCAGCGGGCAGGCCTCGCGTGTCTGCTCGTTCGCGGTGGCGATGCCGAGGAAGGTATCGCGAATGGCTCGCTGCATCATGTCACGCTCGGACTGGCTTTTTTGCTGCTCATAAACCAGGAGCGGCTTTTCGAGCTTCGGATACAGCGACGCCATTTCCTGCTCCAGTAGGCTCACCTGCGCATGCTGGCAGCCGAGACTGAGCACCGTGGCCCCGCAGACATTCGGGCTATGGATGTAACCGGCCAGCAGCCGGCAAAGCGCCTGCGCATCCTGTCGCGTACCGCCGCAGCCGAGACCGTGCTCGAGGAATTTCACCCCATCGACATTCGGAAAGAGCCGCGCGGCCTTCTCCGCCGATTCCGCCTCCAGCATCGCGGCCTCGATTTCCTCACGCGAAGCACCGCGACGATGCAAATCCGCCAGCGTGCGGGCAAAGCGCTCATACGGCGAGGTTTTGCCGTAGCCCAGCTCCCGCACCAACGCCTCGCGCATGAAGCCGAGATTGCGATTCTCACAGAACACGAGCGGGATGACCACCCAGTGGTTCGCCGTGCCGGCGGGGCCTTGCGGGCGTTTGAAGCCCTTGAACGTGCGTGCCTTCCACTTCGAGACATCCGGTGGCGTCCACGAGTAGGCACTCTGCTTTCCGGCAAAGGTGGCGCTGGCATGCTTGAGGTTGCCGGTGTGGAGCAAAGCGCCTGCGGGCACGGCCTGCATGGTCTTGCCCACCAGCACGCCATACATCGTGACCATGTCGCCCGCGGCAAAATCCTTCGCGGCGAACTTCTGCTTCGCGGGAATCTTCTCGCGCAGTGTCCACGACTGGCCGTCGAGGCTCACGGAGGTCGCGGCGTCGAGGTCACGCAGGGCGACGATGGCATTGTCAGCAGGGTGGATGCGCAGGATAGGCGTCATGGGAAAGGGAGTGGAAATAAACGAAGTCACTGAGGCAGTTCATGCCATGCTCAGCGCTATCCCGGACCTGCATGGGACGATCAGCGTTCTTCCTTGGCTGCCTTTTCGAGGTCGGCGGCCAGGGTGAAGGTGCGGATGATTTTGGATGCGGCCTCATCGGTGGCTTCATCCTCGGTGACTGGGGATTCGCGCCAGACTTCGGAGATGCGGCCTTCGCCGAGATCCAGCCAGACGAAGGCATAGGCCACCTCGACACCATCGGAGTTTTTTGCCTGGCCTGCCGCGATCAAGGCATCGCGTTTGAGCAGCTTGGTGGACTCGGGCTTGGCCACCTCGGCGGTCGGGTAGTATTTTTTGACGTAATCGACGGCTTCAGGGGCGAGATCGCCCAATGCGAGCGGAACGGAGCGGAAAAAGATCCAGGTGTCGCCTTTGGAGAAGGCGCAGAACTTGCCGGCCTCGCCGCCAGCTTTGAATTTCCAGTCCGCAGGAGCCTGGAGATAGAACTCGGCGTTGTCCTTGTCTGGATACGCGAGCGTCTGGAGTTCGTCCCCGGCGTCTTTGTCGGCCATCTTGGCTCCTTGGACAATTTTCAGCGACTGGGTGATCTTGGCGGCCGCCGCGGCGCTCTTTTTGTCGTCCGGCGCTCCAAGGAACCACGTCTCGCCGAAGTAACCGTCGCCGATGCTTTGATAGGTGATGGTGAAGGCCTCTTCCGTGCCGCCTTTCTTGAGCTTGCCCACACCATTCATGATCAAGTGCGGCATTTTATCGGCCTCCGCCTCGGCACCATCGGATTCGCCGAGGTTGACCTCGGAGTAGCGCGTGTTGTTGAGCCAGTTGCCACCAAGCAAGGTGCGCTGGCCAATGAGCTCGTTGGCCGCCGCTGCATTATCCACTCCGATGGCCGTGCAGGCCAGGGTGGCTCCGGTAGGACTCACGACATAGAAAAGGCAAGATCCGTCCTCCGGCAGCATGCTGCCGCCGTCGGTCTCGGGCTTCACCTTCCAGTCATCCGGCATGGTGATCTGGATTTCCGCGTTCTCCTTGTCCGGGTAATAGACGACCGTGTCTGCCATCGCAGTCTGGACAAGGAGAGAACCGGCAACGGCGAGAAATGCCGGATAGATCGAGTGGCGGAGCTTCATGGTGTCGGAGAAGAAAAGGTGTGCAGCTGACCAGCCGATGGGAGCGCAGTGGGTGTGGCAAGGCAACCCACAAATCCGGTAGCTCAGTGCATGCCAAGCTGCGCGGCATGATTTCGTGCCAAAAATGGACCTTGCCGCTCATTCAGCCTGTCGTGTAAAACCCAGACTCATGAATGCCTCTCCTTCTCCCTCGGATGTCGCCCGTGAATGGTTTCAAAAGGTCTGGAACGAGCGGGATGAATCCGCCATCGACCGCCTGCTGAGCCCCGAGACGGGAATCGACAGCCTGCACTTTGAGGACATGACCGTCCTGCGCGGCCCGGAGCAGTTCAAGCCCTTCCACAAGTCCATGCTCAGCGCCATCCCGGACCTGCATGTGACCATCAACAAGGTCATCGAGCAGGGCGACTGGGTTTCCGTGCGCTTCGTCTGCCAAGGCACCCACACCGGCCCCGGACTCGGCTTTGAGCCGCATGGCCACCCCGTCGAGTTCTCCGCCATCGCCATGGGTCGCGTCGAAAACGGCCAGTGGGTCGAAGGCTGGAACGTCGTGGACTTCTTCGCCCTCCAAAAGCAGGCGAATGGAGCGATGCGGATCTCGCGGGTGGAGTGATCAAATGCGGAATCACCACCGCGAAAGGCCACGCCGAGGATGCCGCTTCTGGTGCTTGATCGCCGTGATGCGTGGGTGACCGCTTTTCATTCGGAACAGAATGATGTGTGGGAACTTCGCTATGAAGGCCCGCTGGAATCGTGTGTTCGAAGGATAAGGCGAGAAACGTTCCGGGTGGACGGCAATCTGGTTCAACTGCTCCTGCACCGCCGCGAAAAAGCGATCGGCCAGTGGCTCTCCACTTTCACGAAGATACCAAGCCAGGATTTCATTCACATCCCGCTGAACGGCCGGATGAAATTCAAGGTTCATCGGTTCAATGAAGGAAGCTGGATGCCGGCCAGAAATTCCGCATACCCCATGGGCTTCACCGAGCCATTCTCCAGTTCCTCATCCCTTTCATCGACCATCGTCGCCAGCTCACTTTCAGACCAAGACTGATCTCCCAAGCTGTCGATCAACTCGACCGCGAGCGAAGCCCGCTCCCGCACAGGAAGCGCCATCAAACCCGGAAAAGTGGCGGCGATGTTCATGATGCCTTTTTAACACGCCTGCT
The DNA here is from genome assembly GCA_040381795.1 of Verrucomicrobiaceae bacterium. GTDB lineage: Bacteria > Verrucomicrobiota > Verrucomicrobiia > Verrucomicrobiales > Verrucomicrobiaceae > Prosthecobacter. The sequence continues at coordinate 4,872 of JBEIGR010000332.1, forward strand.
TTTCAAGGCAAGCCCTCAGTCAGTCACTCAAAGTACACTCAAAATCTAGCTCCTTGCCGCCCTGCGTGGCATCTGGTAGCCTTTCGCCATGAAAACAGTCCTTGTGGCGGAAGCCGTCCGAAATTTCAGCGCGGTGCTGGTGAGCTTGGAAAGCGAGCAGGAGGAGATTTTGCTCGTCCAAAATGACCATCCGGTTGCCCGATTGGTTCCTGAGCCGGAGTCCATGGACGCTGTCGGCGTGTTCGGTGATTTGCATGGCACGCTGGATGAAGAAACGGCCAGCGAGATGCTTCAAGGCATCGAAACCAGCCGGAGCGGCGGAAACATGACGCTTAATCAACTTCGCAACCCATGGGATTCCTGATCGACACCAACCTATGGATAGCCATCGAGCGCGGCAGGCTCGCTGTGGCCGACATACACGTGCTAACTCGTCAGGAGCCGGTTTACCTCTCGCCGGTGAATGTCGCGGAAGTTCGTTTTGGAATCGAGTTGATGAAGGATGAGGCCAAAAGGCTCCAGGCGCTGAATACGCTGCGCCGCATGCGGCGGAAGCCTTTGCTTCGCATCACGGGTGATACAGCGGAGGTTTTCGCCACACTGGCAGCCAAGTTGGAGAAGACCGGTCGCGGCTCGGACTTTCGCATTCAAGACCTTTGGCTGGCTGCACAAGCTGTTCAGCGTGATTTCACGGTCTTGACCTCCAATTCTAAGGATTTCAGCGATGTGCCGGGTTTGAAATGGATCGAGGTGAGGATTCCGTGAAGTTTTCGTCATGTTCAAAAGCGCGTATTACTTTTTCAATGAGGAGGACGAGGAAGAAGTGTCCAAGAGCCTTTTGGCCCGTTTTCCGGGCCTCAAATTCGTGAATGGCCAACGTTGGGCTTCTTCTGAGCCGCCTATTGTGGAAGGTATTCACAAGTGTACGTCAGGAATCGCCTATCTTTGGCCATCGCATCTGGTTCCGACTCTGCCGTGTTGGGAATTGCCTCCAGAGAGGCGGTATTGTGACATCAGACTCAGGTTGGATATCAAATATCAAGGTCCAACAGTGGGCTGCGTCATTCAGTTCCTGTGCTGCCTCCAGAAAGATGGGCAGATCGAATTTGGCCAGGCAAATGCCACTATTGAATCGAAGGATGACCCCGTTGGAAGGTGGCAAACACAACTCATCAACTTCTTGAAGAAGCAGTACCGTTGGGGTGTCGATTGCATTAAAACTGAAACAGGTGAGCTTTTGAATGGAAATGAGAGGGGATTTCTAGTTGGTCCATTTTTAAGAGCAAAAGATCCAAAGCTGCCGCCACGCTTAACATTTGGCATCGGAAGAGACACTCACGCTGTGCCAGTGTCACCAAAATAAAAAGAGGCCGCTCGAAAGCGGCCTCTTCGTGAGTTTTGGGAGCTGTTCGCGGGCGATTAGCCGTTGTCTTCAGCAGGAGCCGGAGCGGCGTCACCACCAGCGGCGGCGGCGGCGTCTTTGTCCTTCATGGCGGCTTTGCGGCTCATCTTGATGCGGCCTTTGTCGTCGATGCCGATGCACTTGGCAGTGACGATGTCG
>JBEIGR010000333.1:0-6425 GCA_040381795.1 Verrucomicrobiaceae bacterium
CACCGTCCCGCTGCGCAACATCGCCAAAATCACCGAAGGCAACGTCATCGGCCAATACGACCGCTACAACATGTCCCGCACCATTTCGGTCATCGCGAATCTTCACGATCAACCGCTCGGCACCGTCGCCAAACAGGTCGAAAAGGTCATCGCCGACACTCCCGCGCCCACCGGCACCAGCGTCGCTCTACGCGGCCAAGTTCCGCCGATGAAGGAACTGCAAAGCGGCCTGCAAAACGGCCTCCTCATCGCCATCATCACCATCTTCCTCCTGCTCGTCGCCAACTTCCAAAGCCTGCGCCTTGCCCTCATCGTGCTCACCACCCTTCCCGCCGCCTTGCTTGGCGTCGTGCTCGCCTTGAAGCTCACCGGCACCACCGTGAACATCCAGAGCTTCATGGGAGCCATCATGGCCGTCGGCGTCGCCGTCGCCAATGCCATCCTCCTCGTCACCTTCGCCCACCGCGCCCAACTCACCGGCATGAGCAAACGCGAAGCCGCCCTCGAAAGCGCCACCACCCGACTCCGCCCCATTTTGATGACCAGCCTCGCCATGATCGCCGGCATGATCCCCATGGCGATGGCCAAAAGCCAAACCAGCCCCCTCGCCATCGCCACCATCGGCGGCCTCGCCTTGGCCACCGTCGCTACGCTGCTCGTGCTGCCAGCCGTTTATGCGCTGCTGGCGAGCAAGAATGCCAAAGAGGCTTCGCTGGAACCGGTAGAATGACGAAACCCGAATGATGAATGCCGAATTAAGCCCGAAATCCGAAAACCGAACTCAATCCCTCCACGCCATGCCCTTCGTCATTCGAGCTTCGTCATTCATTCGTCATTCGCCATTCATCATTCGTCATTTCGCTGTCGCTCTGCTCGCCACGACAAGCACCTTCGCCCTCGAACTTCCCACCACCAAACCCACCACCGGCACCATCCATCGCTGGGTCTCCCTGCCCTCCACGCTCGCGCCATGGCAGCAAGCGACACTCTACGCCAAAGTCACCGGCTACATCGCCAAGATCAGCGTCGATAAAGGCGATACCGTCAAAGCAGGCCAAGTCCTCGCCACGCTCGAAGTGCCCGAACTCGAAGCCGACATCGCCAAAGCCAAGGCCGAGGTTAAAGCGGCCGAAATCGAGGTAAAACGCCTCCACGAAGCCCGCGCAAAGTCCCCCGACCTCGTGCTGCCGCAAGCCGTCGATGACGCTGAAGCCAAACTCGCCATCGCCAAGGCCGGTTTGGAACGCGGCGAGACCCAAATCCAGTTCGCGACCCTCAAAGCGCCCTTCGACGGCATCGTCACCGCGCGGTTTGCCGATCCCGGCTCCCTCGCCACCGCGAACACCACCAAGCTCCTCGAAGTCACCGACCTCAGCACCCTGCGCCTGCAAATCCTCGTCACCGAACTCGAAACCGGCCTCGTGACCGTCGGCAAGCCCGTGAAGGCTCAAATCGACGCCGCCGGAGCCACGCCCGTCGAAGCCAGCATCAGCCGCATCGCCTACGCCCTCGATCCCGCCACGCGCACGATGCTCGCCGAGGCCGATTTGAAGAACCCCGACCTCAAACTCCGCCCCGGCATGTATGCGATGACCAAGATCGCCGTCGAAAAACACGACAACGCCACCCTGATCCCCGTCGCGGCCCTCGTGATGGAAAAGACGAATGCCTTTGTCTTCAAGCACGTGGACGGCAAAGCCATGAAAACTGCCATCAAGATCGGCTTCAACGACGGCGCGAATGTTGAAGTGCCGGAATTGAAAGCCGATGATGTGCTCCTTGTGCCTGGAACAACAGCGTTGACCGACAAGCAGGCTGTCACTGCTAAGCCCTGAGTTTTGGTAGAAAGATTAGGGGTAGAAAAATTTCATCCAAACCTGCCACCTTCTGAGAAAATCTTTCTACCCCAAATTTTTCTACCCAATGAAAACCTTCCTGTACTTCATCGCAACCACGCTCTCCGCCGCCGCGCCCGTGCATGTCGATCTGCCGACCGTCATGATGCTCGCAGGGGCCAACAACGATGAGATCCAGCTCGCGAAAACAAAGCACACGGAGGTGCTGGCGGAGTCGAAGCTGGCTTGGCAGCGGTTTTGGCCTTCGTTGACGCTTGGGGCGGGTTATCGGCGCACGGATGGGAATGTGCAGGACATCGCGGGGGCGGTGTTTGATGTCAGCAAACAGCAGTACACCGTGGGACCGAATCTCCTGATCGATTGGTCGCCGGGGGACATGTATTACGCGGCGCTGGCGGCCAAACAGCGGGCGCTGGCCGCGGAGCAACTCGCGGAGAAAACGCGGCGCGACATCGTGATGCAGGCGACGGGCCGTTATTACGATCTTTTGGCAGCGGAGGCCTCGCTGGCGATCATTGAGGACGATTTGCGGCTCACGCAGGATTACGAAAAGCAGATCGGCGGCGCGGTGGATGCGGGGACAGCTTTCCGTGCCGACTTGCTCCGCGTGAAGACGCAGGTCAGCCGCGAGAAGCTGGCCATCCGCCAGCATCAAGAGAAGCGCGATCTCGCCGCAGCAGCGCTTTCGGAGACGTTGAGGTTGCCTGCGGACAGTGAACTACGCCCCGCAAAGGCCGATCTGGTGCCGGTGCGCTTGCTCGACCGGAAACTCGGTGTGGCCACGCTCATCTCCCAGGCTGCGCAGCATCGTCCTGAGATGAAAGCGGCGGGTGCGGTGAATCAGGCGGCGGTTTTGGAAAAGGATCGCGCTCGCGTGGCTCCGATGATTCCGAACGTGCAGGCGGGTTACAGCTTTGGCGGACTCGGCGGCGGCTACAATGGTGACGTGAGTAACTTCGACGACACACAAAATATGTACATCGGCCTCGGCTGGAAAATTGGTCCTGGAGGGCTTTTCGACAAGCAGCGCCAAATCATCGCTGGAGCGCAGGAAGAAGCCACGCAGCTCCAAGCGGGCCAAATCAAGGCCGCCATCGGTCGCGAGGTCGTGGAGGCTGCGGCGAGGGCGCAAAGCGCTCATGACCAGATCGACATCAATGACGAAGCGGTCGCTGCAGCGCAGGAAATGGTGAAACTGGCCAAAGAACGTCAAGCGAGCCAGCTTGGCGTGGTTTTGGAGTATCTGCTGGCCCGTGAAGAACTCACGCGTGCTCGTCAAAGCCGCGTGCAGACTGTGGCGGCCTTCAACAAAGCTCAGCATGAGTTGAAGTTTGCGGTGGGACGCTGATCAAAACGCGTTCACGCTGACTTCGAGATACGCGAAATCGGTGTCGCCGCTGCGGATCTGGCTCTCGACGAAGCCGCCGGGGAGGAAGCGGGCATAGCCGAGCGTAGTTTCGAGCTTTTTGGTGATCTGCCAGCGGGCGCGGATGTCGAACTCGTGGCCCACGCTCGTGCCGCTCGATCCGGTGCGGTCGCGGGCGTTGTTTTCGGCGGCGAGGCGATCCGTGGCGCTGTCGAGCCAATACCAACTGTAGCCGAAGTCGATGCGCAGGTTTTTCATTGGCGTGAGCTCCACGCGCAGCTTCGGAGCGCGAATATTTTCATAGACGATGTAGTCATTGGCGGACCACGGACGGCCGAAGCCGAAGAAGCGCTCGAAGCGGTTGTCGGTGTTGTCATTGGGATCGCGGTCGCCGGTGGCTTGACCGTAAAAGAGGCTCACTCGGGGCTTCCAGGGATGGGCGAGCGTGTAGCCGATCTCGGCGGTGGCAGCCCAGGCACGCACGTTGAGTGAGCCGTTGCGGCCAAACTGGTTCGTGTAGCTCACATCGTAGTCGAAACCGGTGCCGGTGACTTTCCCATAGGCTCGAACGCCTGGCGAATGCACGAGACGCTCGGCCACGCCAGCGTAGGCGCTTTGGCTCAAAGCGAGGTAATAAGGTTCGAGAGTCATCGCGGTGCCCCAGCCCCGCCATTGGCCGATGGCGGCATACATCCACTGCTGCTCGACGGGGCGATCCCAGTCATACATGAGGCGGTTCAGCGGTTGCACGGCGAGGAGATCGAGCTGCCAGTCATTGGAAGGCTGGCCGATGATGCCGTGAAAGCCCTGGAAGGTGTTCGCGGTGTTGCGCCATTGATTGTTGCCGATGAGGCGGCGGTCGAGGAACTCGAAATTGTGGATGCCGTAGCGAAAGCTCACGGGGCGAGCATTGCCACGAGCATCACGCGGCAGCAGGTCTTTAAAGTAGAGCTCGGCGTAGAGGCGGATGAACTCGAATTCGTTCACATCGCGGCCATCTCGCGGATAGCGGCTGTGGTAGCGGCGGGCGTCCTGCATCTCCACAGCGAAGCGGAAGGGATCCAGCACGTCGTGAATGCCGATGTAGGCCCGCGTGCGATGCAGAAAGGGATCATCGAGACCGGCCTGCAGGCGACGGAGGTCGTCATCGCGGTATTCGTAGCGAAAGCGGTAGTCGAGACCGAGATCGAGCCACGCGGCGTTTTTGAGAAAGTCGATCCCGGTGTCCGGCGCATGGCGGGCATACTTGGGCGGATCAGGATCACGCGACGTGCTGTAGCCCTGCGCAAAGAGCGAAGGGCTAATAGCTAAGAGGCAGAAGATGAGCCAAGGGGCGAGGCGCATGCGGCGGCGCATCTGAACGACAAATCGCAGCCTGTCATGCTCACGGGTTGCAAAAAACGCGGACGCGTGTCGTTTTGCGCCCCTTCCATCGCATGAAACTCCTGCTACCCATCCTCCTCCTCGCTGCCGTCTCCGCCCGTGCCGCCGATTCCAAGGCCAAAGCCGAAGATAAGCCCTCAGCCATCGGTTACAGCGACACGCCCGTGATTCCCGGCACGCAGTGGAAGGTGCATGACATTGATCGCCCGCGTCCCGTGGCTGTGGCTCCAGGCAAAGAGAATGCCGCCGCGCCCTCCGATGCGATCGTGATCTTTGACGGCACCAGCTCCGACGCCCTCCAGGCGAAGGAAAAAGACGCCAAGGGCAAGGAAACCGGCAAGATCATCCCCTGCCCTTGGAAGATCGACAGCGGCGTGCTCATGATTGCCGGCGGCGATTGCTGGACGAAGCAGGAATTCGGAAGCTGCCAGCTCCATCTCGAATGGATGAGCGAGCCCCACACGAAGGGCAATTCGCAGAAGAAGGGCAATGCCGGTGTATTCTTCATGGATCGCTACGAGTCCCAGATGCTCGACTGCGACAACAACCCCACCTACGCCGACGGCATGACCGGCGGCATTTACGGCCAGACGCCTCCGCTCGTGAATGCCGTGCGCCCCGCCGGCCAGTGGCAGGTGTATGACATCATCTTCACCGCCCCGAAGCTGGAAAACGGCAAGGTCGTGGAGCCAGCCTACATCACCACCTTTGTGAATGGCATCTGTGTGCAAAACCACACGAAGATCATGGGCCCCACGAAGCACAAGAACATCACCGATTACTCCGGTGACTTCCCCGAGAAGGCCCCCATCCGCATCCAGGACCACAAAAACGAGCCCCCCGTGCGCCTGCGCAACGTGTGGATTCGCCCGATGTGAGCTGACGCTTGCGAAATTTGATCACTGCGTCGATCTGCCGTCATGGGACTCGAAGCGGTCGAACTCGTAATGGCCTTTGAGGAGACCTTTCAAGTGTCCATCTCGGATGCGGAAGCACAAGGTCTCCTCACGCCAGGGCACGTCGTGGATTTGATCGTCGCGAAGCTGGGTCTCCAGGAAGGCTCTCGAAAGTTGAGCTTGGGAGATCAGGCTTACGAGCGTCTCCATGAGGGCTTGCTGGCCCTTGGCCTCCCAGCGGGCGGCCTCACACCCGACCAGCCTTTGGAGGTCATTTTTTCTGACCGGACAACTCGACGCCAGGACTGGCACGACCTCCAGACGCTGCTGAACGCCCATAATTGGCCTCGTCTGAAATGGTTTGGCCTGCGCACCGATTTTCCCGACTCACTCAAGACGATCCGCCATCTCGCGGAATGGCTCGCTTGGCAGCCTCACCCTGAATTGGCGCCCGAAAGGCTCAAATCCCTGACTCGGGGTGACGTCTCCTACCTCGTCAAAGGCATCATTTTGTCCCAATTGGGGCTACCGGAGGCAGATTACGACGAAGCCAAAAGGTTCGTCGGTGAGCTCGGGGTGGATTGAACAAGGATCAGGCCCTCAAACCCGCCCGGATTGCGCCTTGCACCCTGCCCGGTGCCTCTTACTATCGCGCCCTCTTTCCCCCAAAAAAACACCCGCATGAGCAAGCACGTCAAATTGTACATCCCCGGTCCCGTCGAAGTCAGCGCTGAGACCTACGCCGCCATGGCGCAACCGATGATCGGCCATCGCGGGAAGGGTTTCCAAGACCTCTACGCGGAGATCCAGCCCATGCTTCAGACCCTTTTCGGCACGAAGCAGCAGGTCTTTCTGAGCACCTCTTCCGCCTGGGGCGTGATGGAAGGCTCCATCCGCAATCTGGTGAAGAAAAAAGTGCTCAAC
>JBEIGR010000334.1:0-6389 GCA_040381795.1 Verrucomicrobiaceae bacterium
GAGCACGATGGTTAGCACGGCAGAGCCGCCGACGGCACCATAAAAGCCCCACCAGCGCTGCATCGTGGGAAAAAGCAGGAACATCGGCAGCGTGGGCAGCACATACCAAAAGATGTACCACATGTGATCCGCCGTCTTTTGCCCCCTCACGGCAGGATCACTCTCGAAATGCACCCAAAAGAGCGTGATGATGGAAACGAAAGGCAGCGCAGCCACCAAGGCCCCCGCTCGATCACTGCGCTTCACGGTCTCGCTCACAAGGGTGATGATGCCAGCGCTGAGCAGATATTTGATGATGAGCTTCGTGGTCATTTTTTGAACGGAGCACTTCCATCGAACTGCCCAGTGTCAATTCATGAGCTGATCTACCTACAGCCGATCAAAAAAACTCACTCAAGGAGCCACGACCGCTGTCTGAGGTTTACGAACTTTTTGACCCGATGGATCGATGATGTCCACCGACACAAACATGATCACGTTTTTGGTCTCGATCTGTTTGGTATTGCTACGGAAGAGGCGGCCGACAAACGGCAGATCTCCGAGAATCGGTACCTTATCATCAACGATGTTGGTGTCTTGGCGCTTAAGCCCCCCCAGCATGATCGTGGAGCCATCCCAAACACGAACCGATGTGGATGTTTTGCTCGTTTTGAAGATCGGCTGAAGGATCGAATTTTGAGTGATCAAGGCGTCAGGCGTAACATTGAATCCAATAAGCCTCGGAACACTGACGACAAGAAGGGGACCCACAGTTGTGAAGTCCGAGATATAGATAGGAAAAACTCCTCCCGTTCGAATGACCGGCGAGCCATAATTCACGAATCCTTCGAAGTCGGTAACCTCAGGGGAGAGATTGAGTTCCACAGAGCCATCTTCGCCAATGACCGGCTCCACTTCGAGCACGACCCCGGTCTTTCTCATTTCAAACGCCGTGGGAGTAGTGGGTGTCGCTAGCTGCTGTGCCGGTGGACCATATGTGACGGTCACGCCACCGTTTGCGGTTCCTTGATTTTGCGGAACCTGCGGTGGATCAAACTCTGTTGGATAAATGACCTCACGCTGCAGTTCGACCGTGGCCTTTTGACCGTTTTTGGTCGTCACGCTCGGAGTAGCCTGGATGTCGATGCCCTTTTTTTGCGACAAGCCACGAAAGAGGGCTTGAAACTGGGGGTCGGTGAACACCCCGGCCACGGAGAGAATACCCGGGGCAGCGTTTTTACCCTGGGCCGTAGAGTTACCAGTGGTTAACAACTGGTCCAGACGGTTCAGGTTCGCAGCGGAGTCTCCGGAGCGCAATCCTGCCGTGATAGGATTGGAACCCACCGCAGAAGACACTGAAGTGGGAGGCAGCGCCGCGTAAGCGGCGGGGGTAGTCGTCACGGTCGAAAAAGGATATTGAGTTAAATCACTGGAACGGTTGGTGCTGCCATAGGAGCCTCCACCGAAATCCACTTTGGGGTTACTACCTCCACCACCCATCAGCCAATCAAAGCCCAGTTCATCGAGATTCTTTTGAGCGATCTCCAGCACTCGCACGGTCACCGTAACCATCTTGGGGGCGGACTTCATGGCTTCTTCTACGAGGCTCTCGACCAATTCGACATTCGGGACGGTGTTGCGCACCACGAGTGTGCTGGTGCCGGAGGAGAAACTGGCGCTGGAACCTTCGGGAAACAGGATACCACGACCTTCGAGGAATTCTTTGGCCCCCATCCGCCGGATGGAAAGACCTCCGCCAGGAGTGGCCGCGCCGGCCTGAGCAAATGGATCCGCCCCTGGAGCGGGAGCAGCGGCATTGGCGGCGCTGTTTTGAATGAAATCCGGTGGCACACGGAAGCTGCGAGTAACCATGGCTGAGTTTTTCTCACCCAGTGAGGTAAGCACCACGGCACGAGCCTCGACGCGATAACTCACACTCGCCGCCTCAGTGACATAGCGGAGGACTTCCTCCATGGGGATGTCCTTGAGAGAGAGGCTGATCTGAGCGGATTTCAGATCATCGGGGATATTGAGCACGAAGTCGATCCCACGGCCTTCGGGATCGAGATCGCGGCTGCGCAGGCGGAGGAGTTCGATGACCTCAGGCACCGTCGCCCCCTGGAATTCGATGCTGGGCAGGCGGTAGGTGCGCAGCTTGTCGAGAATGCTTTCCCGCCCCTCCAGTGAGGACGCTGTGGCACGCTCGCGGGCACCGAAGAGAGCATTCAAATCCGTGCTAGAAGGCGGCACGGCATCTTCCCACAGGCGGTCCACGCCAGCGAGCATGGAGGCACGCTTTTGGTCGTAGGCAGATTGAAAATATTTTCTTTTGAGCTGCTCGGCACGCTCCGTGCCACGACGAGCGGCATTGTTATATTTGTCGATGCGAAGGACGTCTTGGTAGAGGCGGATGGAGAGGTCGTAATCGCCGATTTCGAGGGCCGAGCCGGCCTTGAGTAGCAGCGCTTCGACCTTTTTGACGTTGTCCACATGCTCGGAGGTGAGCGCAGGAGGATAGCGATCTGGATCGGCAAGACGAGCACGGCAGGTGAGCACTTGCTTGTCATTCGGAGAGGCGGCGAGGAGCTTGGCGAGGAGTTCATCGGCCTCGGGACGCTTGCCGATGGCCATCCATTCCTCTGCACGGATGCAGCCAGCGGACACATAGCCTGCTAGGGCGGCCGATTTCAATTCGTGGGTCAGTGGAGCCTCTGGCAGGGAGGTGTAGGTGGATTCGAGGAGAGTCAGCGCCTCGTCAGTTTTACCCTCGGCCATGAGGTTGGAGGCACGTTGAAGATCGGCTCCGGCGGAATCGACACGCATCTGGCGTTTGGCGGCTTCACGATCAGCGAGGCGGACGGCGCTATCAGCCGCAGGAGCCTGATTGAAAACCAGCAGACTCAAAACCCCCATGCGAAACCAGGAGGAGGGAGTGTGTTGAAGGCGGAAAATCAATGACATGCAGGAGGAAAGCGTCACGGAAAGGGACGGGAAAAACGATTGCATAACAGAACGCCCTGAGTTTCCAAAGGGTTTTCTTCCACCCCGCCTGACATTTCGGCCCGCCCTTCCCGGATGCCCACCACCCTCCTCGCCCTCGATCTTTCCACCGCCCACGGCAGCCTCGCGGTGGTCTGCGGCGACGAGGTGCGGTTTGAGGCCTCGTTTCAATCCGAGAGATCGCACAATGCCCGCGTCTTTGCCCCGCTGCGGGATGCTTTGGAAGCGGCCGGACCTGACCTCACGGGCGTGGTGATCGGAAACGGCCCCGGCTCCTACACCGGCGTCCGCATCGCCATCGCGGCGGCACAGGGGATCGCCTTGTCACGAGGCGTGTGGTGTGTCGGCTGGTCATCGCTGACAGCCCCGGACATCAAGACCGGCCCAAACTACCGCGTCATCGGCGATGCCCGGCGCCAGAGCTTTTATCTCGCAGAGGTGAAAAACGGCTGCCTGATGCCCGAAATCGAAACCGTCTCCCCGGAGACCGCTCGTGAACGCTGCGCTGATGATTCCTCGTGGCTCACGTTTGATCCGCAGGTCCCGCTCGGCCTTCCGCAGGTGCTTCAGGCACGCCCGAAGGCCCTCCACCTCGCTCAAATCGTAGCCACCTTACCCGAGGCAGAGCTTCGTGAGCACATCGCCCGCCCGCTGATCCCGCATTACCTCGCCGAGGCCTTCATCACGAAGCCGAAACGCCCACCGGGCACAGCTTGAGTCCATAGCGCCACGGAACCGTCCTTGCACGCGGCTATGCCCGCTCCATGTTCCGCGCCCTTTTCCCTTTCCCCAGACCTCATGTTCAATTGGCTCATCAAGAAAATTCTCGGCTCAAAGAACCAGCGCACGGTTCGCAAGCTCCAGCCCACCGTCACCGAGATCAATCGCATCGAAGAACAGCTCCAGCAGCAGGATGCCCAAGCTCTGCGTGACCGCGTGGCAAAGTGGCAGCAGCAGTTCCGCGCCTTCCACACCCCGCCCTTCCTTGGCGGCGTGGCCTTGCGCATCGCCGATGAGCAGCAGGTGAATGCCGCGCTGGAAGGCATCGCCCCTTACTTTGAGGCGCTGAAAGCCCATTTCCCGTCTCTCGATGCCGAGGAGGTCGAAACCTCCGCCTGGGCTGCCGCGTCCTTGGAAGACAAAAAGGCCCGCATCGACCGTGCTCGCGATGCCTGGAACGAAATCCAGCCCAAGTTCACCGACATCGAGCAGCAGATGCTCAATACCACCCTGCCCGAGGCCTACGCCGTCGTCAAAAACGCCGCCCGCCGCCTCTCCGGCAGCGACATCATGGTGTGCGACATGCCGCTGAAGTGGAACATGGTCCATTTCGACGTGCAGCTCATCGGCGGCATCGCTTTGCATCGCGGCATGATCGCCGAAATGGCCACTGGTGAGGGGAAAACCCTCGTCGGCACGCTTCCCGTCTTCCTCAATGCCCTCACCGGCCGCGGCGTGCATGTCATCACCGTGAATGACTACCTCGCCCGCCGCGACAGCGAGTGGATGGGCCACCTTTACAAATCCCTCGGCCTCACCGTCGGCGTCATTCAAAACGACCAGCCCAGCCACATCCGCGCCGAGCAATACCGCTGCGACATCACCTACGGCACGAACAGCGAATTCGGCTTCGATTACCTCCGTGACAACGGCATGGCTTCCAGCAAGGACCAGCAGGTCCAGCGCGGCCATTACTTCGCCATCGTCGATGAAGTGGACTCCGTGCTCATCGACGAGGCTCGCACGCCATTGATCATCAGCGGCCCCGTCGCCGTCGCTGAGTCCGCCCATCACTACGAGCGTTACAAGCCGCTCGTCGAGCAGCTCGTCCGCCGCCAGACCACGCTTTGCACCAAGATCATCACCGAGGCCAAAGAACACGCCACCAAGGGCGAGCATGACCTCGCCGGTAAAAAACTCTTCCAGGTTCACCTCGGCCAGCCGAAGAATCGCGCCCTGCTGCGCTGCATGGAAGATCCCGAGCTGCGCCGCGACATGGAAAAGGCCGAGCTCGCCCTCTACCAAGACACGCAGAAGGTCGAATACTTCAAACTCAAGGAAGAGCTCTACTACTCCATCGAGGAAAAAAGCCACGACGCTGACCTTAGCGAGATGGGCCGCACTTTCCTCAACCCCGATGAGCCGGAAGCCTTCGTGCTCCCAGACATCGCCACCATTTACTCCGAGATCGACGGCGATGCCTCGCTCACCGAGCAGCAGCGGATTCAGAAGAAAAACGAGACCCAGGACCGCCTCTCCCATCAAGGCCAGCGCATCCACCAGATCGGCCAGCTCCTGCGTGCCTACACGCTGTATGAAAAGGACGTCGAATACGTCGTCGAAGACAACAAGGTCATGATCGTCGATGCGCAAACGGGCCGCAAAATGCCCGGCCGCCGCTGGAGCGATGGTTTGCATCAAGCCGTCGAAGCCAAGGAAGGCGTCCACATCGACGCCGAGACGCAGACGCTCGCCACCATCACCATTCAGAACTACTTCCGCCTCTATCAAAAGCTCGGCGGCATGACTGGCACCGCTGAAACCGACGCCGCGGAGTTCAACGATATCTACGGCCTCGACGTGCTCACCATCCCGACGAACCGCCCGGTCAAGCGCCTCGATCAAAACGACAGCATCTACAAGACCCGCCGCGAGAAATTCACCGCCGTCATCGAGCTCATCAAGCAGCTCCACCTCAAAGGCCAGCCCGTCCTGGTCGGTACCGCCAGCGTCGAGGCCTCTGAGATGGTCTCACGCATGCTGAAGCTGCAAAAGATCGTCCACAACGTCCTCAATGCCAAATACCACCGCCAGGAGGCCGAGATCGTCGCACGTGCCGGACATCGCGGTGCCGTCACCATCTCCACCAACATGGCTGGTCGTGGCACCGACATCAAACTCGGCGAAGGCGTCGCCGAGCTCGGCGGTCTCTTCGTACTCGCCACCGAGCGTCACGAGTCCCGTCGCGTGGACCGCCAGCTTCGCGGACGTTCCGCCCGTCAGGGCGACCCGGGTGAGAGCAAATTCTTCCTCAGCTTTGAAGACGACCTCATGCGCAACTTTGGCGCCGCCGAGCGCATGACCAAGATGATGGAGCGCTTCGGCATGAAGGAAGGCGAGGAATTGCAGCACCCCTGGCTCAATCGCAGCGTCGAAACCGCCCAGAAGCGTGTCGAGCAGCGGAACTACGTCTGGCGTAAACGCGTCCTCGAATACGACGACGTCATGAATCAGCAGCGCGAAGTCGTCTATGAATGGCGCAACGACGTGCTCAACAGCAACGACACCCGCCTTCTCATCAACGACGCCGTCGAGAAAGGCATCCGCGATCGCCTCGCGGAATTCATCCCGCAGGAGAAGTCCAACGACACCCCCGATTACGAAGGCCTCATCCACTGGATCAACACCAC
>JBEIGR010000335.1:0-6384 GCA_040381795.1 Verrucomicrobiaceae bacterium
CGCCCCAGCGGGGTTCCGGGCCTTCGCCTGGCAACCCGGACCAAGTCAACACATCGAACCAGTCCTCATTATAGGCAGCCCAGAAGACCAAGTGCCCTCCCCAGATGCCCAGGATTCGCGGTGAGTGGTAATCGGAATAAAGCATTCTCTGCTCCGGCATTCCGCTGGCGGTCGTGCTCCACAGAGCGACCGGACTGGTGCTATCGTTTGGATTGGTGGAAGCCGTGAAAAAGAGCCGGTCCGGAGTGCCGGTCATCTGGGTGATGGCCTGCCCCGCCGTCGGCTTTTGAAACACCTGCACGGTGCCCAGGGTAAGATCGGGATTCACAAAGCGCAGCGTTTCCGTGGTGGCACCGACCTGCACAAAGAAGACCTTTCCAGCGGCGACGGTGAGGCGTTCAGCCTGGACGTTACTGAGGTTGGGTGTCCCCTCCATCACGGCTTGAGAGTAAAGCGTTCCGCTTTCCACCAAACCAGGAACGACATGCAGGGTTCCGTCGATGGCAGAACGCACGAACAACTTGCTGCCGAGCCTCACCGACTCCTGCACGGCGAATGGAACCGTGGGCGAGCCCCTCTGCCGGAGCATGACGGGCTGCAAGGAATCCTGCGCCCCGTCCGGCGAATGGAAGAGCAGGCGCTGGCCGTTTTTGACCGCCGTGAGGAAAAGATGCCCGTTGATGTCATGAAAGTCTGCCGGATGACTGGAGGCATTGCCCGAAGGACCTTCGTATTCCATCGGCACGGGCCAGAGTGGCACGCTCGGAACCACCGAGTAACGATGCAACTGAGGTTGGTCGCTCCACAAGGGAGTGCCGATTAGCCATCCGCTCGAGCTACTTTCTCCCCCGGTGACTGGTAGGGGGCGGGCGGAGTTGGCGGTGAAAGATACCATTGGATTCCATGAGTTTTCATCCAGCCTGTAAAACGTATCGTTTTGCTCATTCTCCTGGATGATGGCGTTCAAGCTGACTCCTTGCGCCCAAAGGTGTCTCACGTTGACATTCTGGGACAGCGACTGGCTGGTCCTGGAAGTGGTGTTGTAGAGCAAGAGAGAGTCGTTGTTTCCTGTATTGACGACATGGGCCAGTTGATTCGGGAAAACCAACTCCCTTCGTGTGATGAACTCAGAATCCGAAAAAATGGTGTAGGCCACCCGGTTCGTGAGGCCAGTATCGACAAACTTCAGCACACGGGAGGTATTCCCTGTCTCGAAGTAGAGGATGTTTCCCTGCATCATGAAACGGCTCGCGCTGACAGGCAAGGTGCTTGGATTGGAATCCACCACCAGCTGGGGTGTCAGGGGGGAGCCCATGAAATCATCCACGATCATCCAAGGCTCGAGGCCGGTGGCCAAATCGAAAGAGGTGAAGCAAATCCGATCGTGGCCGTTCGAGGCAATGGAGGTCGGCGGAAAATTCCAGAACGGGAGAGACAGCACATTTCCAGGCCCACTCGTTCGGAAAATTCGCAGCACCGGCTGGTAGCCATCGATGCCCCGATAGCAGACCATTCCCGGGGTCACTGCATACGCTTCATCCGGCAGCGGTTCCGCCACGGCAGGATCGCCCATCACACAAAGCAGTTCGGCATGATTGGCCTGCGCCCCGTTCACGCGGAAAAGAGCGATCTCCGCCTCATCCCACCGTTGCCCCAGATAGTACAATTGATTTGCGCCGGCATTTCGTGGCTGACGCACGCTGCCCGGTTTAAAAGTGTCCAGCCACAGCGGCGGATCATCGCCCGCAAACTTCCACACCGAGTCCCCGGGCCGACCAAAGGGATCCGCGCCATCACCGAGGACATACAGAGCCGTGTCAGCCACACGTCCCAGAAGATGCGGCGCGGCATGATCCCTGCCGAGGCACAGGTCCAGCCCGCTTTCATTTGCCTGCAACCACCCATTCGAATCCAGCACCACCACCTCGGGCCCGGTGATGCCATCCTCCACCACCACGCTAAACCGGCCATTGCTCAATCGAGCAAAGTCACGCGGTGAACTGGATGCGCCCCCTGGCCGGAAATCCACCAGAAGCCCGGCCTGGCTCTGATTGGCACGCTGGGTCCATATCTCCTCACCAGCTTCGGAATCTGAACCTGAGAAGACGAGGTCGCCAATTCCGATCAACGCCGCTCCTCCAGAGGTCGGCTCGGTGGTCACTGGCGAGGTGTTTAAATCCCCCAGCCGCACAAAACGGGGAAAGGTCCCTTGCGCGAAAGCTGGGCAGACACAGGTGACCAGGGCCAAGCAGGTGAGTAAGATTTTCACGAGAAGAGGGTGTTTTACCAAATCAGCCCCCGGCTGTCATCCTCAATAACCCGGCGTGATCTTTGCTGTGGCACATTTCTTTTCTAGCGCGGGGAAAGGTTTCTCGCCAAACTCCGCCCTTTCTCGAACGGAATCACTCTCATCATGCGGATCGTAGCCATCACCAATCAAAAAGGCGGGGTCGGAAAGACGACCACGGCCGTCAATCTCTCCGCCTGCCTCGCCCAGCGCGGCGTGCGGGTGCTGCTCGTCGATCTCGATCCGCAGGCCAATGCCACCAGCGGCCTCGGCTTGGCTCAAGAAGAACGCGGCAGCCTTTACCCGGCCCTCGTGGAAGGCGCCGATCCCCGGCAGTTCATCCGCAGCACCCGGCTTCCGAATCTGAGCATCATCCGCTCGCATCAAGAACTCGCGGGCTGTGAGATCGAGCTGGCGCAGACCGGCAACCACCTCGCCCGCCTGCGGGAGGTGCTGGAGCCCATCCGCCAGAGCGGCCATTTTGATTACGCCCTCATCGACACCCCGCCGAGCCTCGGCGTGCTCATGACGAGTTCATTGGCCTGCGCCGATGAACTGCTCGTGCCGATCCAGTGCGAATACTTTGGCCTCGAAGGCCTCTCGAAGATCGTCAATGTCGTCCAGCAGATCCGCGATTGCGGGGCCAATCCCAATTTGCAGCTCGAAGGCATCGTCATGACCATGTTCGACAGCCGGGCAAACCTGGCCAACCAGGTCGTCAACGACGTGCGGAACTACTTTACCGAGATCGTGTATAACACCGTCATTCCCCGCACCGTGCGCCTCGGTGAAGCGCCCAGCTTTGGCAAAAGCATCATCGAGTATGAGCCAATTGGTCGTGGGGCCGTGTCCTATCGCTCGCTCGCGGAGGAATTCATGTTGCGCCGTGGTTTGATCCAGCCGCAGCCAACGGTGGCGTAATCGGGCTCACTTCCAGCCGAGCTTCTCTTTGAGAAACTCATACGTTCCCACGCCGTGGATCATGTGTGGGCCGTCGAAGTGCTCGATGGTGGTGCGGTCGCCGATGAGGAGCTTGTTGTAGAGGCGGCGGACCTTGGCGAACTCGTAGTTCACCCATTCATCCGTGCCGACGCCGTCGTTGTGGCCGCGCTCGACCATGAAGGGCCGCGGGGCGATGAGGGCGGCCATTTCGGCGTAGTTGAAGGTGCGGCCCATGTTCCACTCCCAGATTTCATACTCGTGGGTGTGGATGTAGCTCATCGGCATGTCGGAGGACACGCACTTGCGGACCCACTCATTGAAGTCGCCGCTGCAAATGCTCAGGCAGTAGTCTTTGAGCACGGCCGGCGTGCGCATGGCTGACTTGCCGCCGTAGCTGAGGCCGTAAAAGGCGATCTTCTCCGGCTGGGTGAAGGGCTGCGCTTTCAGCCATTCCAGGATGCGCTGATGCTGGCCGTTGATGACGCTGTAGAGCGTGAGACCGAGCGGATTGAGCTTCCGCTGAAGCGTGCGGAAGGCGTGCCCGCCGCGATACGGATTGTGCGGAGCGAAGGTGACGAATCCCTGCTCCGCGAGTCGCAGGGTGAAGGCCTGATAAGCACCAAACGCCCGCTGCGAGGCATCGGTCGTGATCGTATCCCCAGGAATGCCTTCCAAGCCATGCTGGCAGACGACGACGGGCCGACGCTCCGTAGCAGCAAACGTCAGTTTGCCATCATCGGCATGCTCACGCCTGCCGCTACGAAGCATGTCCTTCGGCAAGCACAGCCATCCCCAGGCAAAGACATCGTCCCACACATCGAGCGTGACCTCGTAGATCACCACCTTGTCCGTCTCCCGCACGAAGCGGTTTTTGGCATTCATCGGCACATTCGGATCAGGCAAACGGCCAATGACCTCGTTCCAGAAGCGATCCCGCTCTTTCTCCGTGTGCGCCTCAAACTCCGCGAGGGACTTTAGCGGCAGCTTTTTCCAAAACTGCTCATTTCGCTCCGTCTCGGTGCTCACGAGCAAACGCTGCGTGAAGACTTCCAGCTCACGCACGAGGCGTTTTTGGCGGGTGGGGTCCGATTTGAGAGAGACAGAAGCGATGGAAGGGACTGGAAGCGACGCCGAAGGCAGCAAATGCCGGATGATCTGGTCATTCGAGGTTTCTCCATTGGCGGCGAGGATGCGGCTCGAAGGTGCGAGCCGCTTCACCCGAGCGATCTCCGCTTCAAACGATGCCAAAGATGGCTCCGAGAGCCTTCCCGGTGCGGCGATGGCTCGCGAGCCTTTCGGAGCCTCCATCGAGACGACGAGCTTCGGATAAAACAGATGCTGCAGCACCAGCGGACGCGGCGCGATGAGGCTGGCGATCTCCGCATCACCCAGATCACGCAGCAGGCCGAAGACATTCCGCTCGATGGGCTCTTCCCACACGCCTTCGCGTGGAGCGAAGTGGCCCGCTGAATAGACCGACTCGATCCGCTCGTCGATGGCGGCGGCATGCAGCGCCAGCATGCCACCTTCCCCGATGCCCGCGATGACCACCGGCACCTGCTCCGGCTGCGCTTTGAACCAATCCACCACCGCCAGCGCCTTCTGCACCTCGTAGCCGATGAGGTGGCGGCCGAGTTCGTAGCTTTGACGGTAAATCCACTCGCGATGCGAGCAGTTCGTCTTCACGCCAAACTTGTCATTCGTGCTGAATTCCGAGTCGCGACTGATCAACGCCGGTATGATCACCTCCGCGCCGCTGCCGAGCAAAAAGCCCTCCACGAGCTTCTCCGGCGTGCTGGCGGCATCCGGTAGGTAGATCACGCGAGCGGTCGGTTTGCCCTTCGGCTGGATATAAAGTCCCTCGCCATGCACGCCCTCGAAAACCGGCCACCTCACGCGGAAGACGCGGCAGCTTTCCGTCTCGTGGAGCAAGGCTGGTGAGCTCGTATCACCCACCAAATCCATCGCTGAAAAGCTCACTCGCGCATCGACCATGCCGAGAGCCGCTTTGAGCTTCTCCCGTGTCGGCTTGCGCCCCGTCTTCGATTGTTCGATGAGCCGCAGCGCCATCTTGTCGATGCCCGCGACCATCGTGGCGGAGAAATCGGCGTTTGGTGTGAGAGGCTGCGTTCCTGGGAGAAGTTGACCGTGGGTCAAGGTGGTCAAGACCGCAGTCAAGAGGGGCAAGAAGCAGGGTGGGAGGCGCATGAGGAGCATACGCGCCATTCGGGATGAGCTTCTCCGCAGCAGGCGAATCTTCTGCTGCTGCGCTTCGCAGTCTGGCGACTGCGCCTACTTCAACCCGCCCGGCCAGCGCGGTAGTTGTCTGCAATCTCGCGGGCGGTGAGAGCACGGGGATAGATGGCCACCTCGTCGAGAGCGCCGGTGAAGAAGCTCTTTTTGTCCCGCGAGCCGAGTCGCACCGGCGCACTGCTCGCTACGGGCATCACGTCGTAGGCTTTGTAGAGAGCCCCCGGCGAGGTGGCGGGGCTTCCGGCCAGCTTGCCGTCTTTGTAAATGGACACGCCGGCCTTCGAGTTCGTGGCATCACCAGGATCAAAGACCGCCACGATGTGCATCCACTTCCCTGCCTTGATGGCATCCTCCAAATAAGCCCCGGAGCCGAGGCCGGGACCGGAGTTGAAGATGTAGGCGTCCCCGCCCTCGAGCGTGATCCCGGCACCATCGCCTGCATCGCCGCCGGCAGGCAGCGTGGAGCGCACCTATTCCGCCTCCACCACGTCAAAGCCGCCGTGCAGGCCGTGAAGATGCTCTGGGCCGTGCAGCGGGCTCCCCTGCCCCGCTGATCCAGAAGCCCGCCTTGGCTTTTACAAGCAGGCGGCTGGGCTCATGCCCTTCAGCTATGCCTCGCCCAATGCCATCCCGCTGGCTGACACGCTCTGCGCCTTTCTCTTCACGGTCATCCTCGGTGCCTCGCGCTTCGCCCACTGCGACTGGTTGCGCTTTGACTCGGCACTTCATGCCATGCTGGGCATCGCGCGCTTCCCGGCCTCCGATGCCATCCTGCGTTTCTTTGGACGCTTCACCCAGGGGCGCATCGAGGCGTTCTTCCGACCTCTGAGCCACTGGCTCGTCGGGCTGCTCACGCCACCGCGAAGGAGGGGTGGCGCAAGCCCTCGACACTGCGAGCGGCC
>JBEIGR010000336.1:0-6375 GCA_040381795.1 Verrucomicrobiaceae bacterium
GCAGGCACCGCTCCTGCCCCAAAAAACCCCGCTCCTGTCGAACCCGCCCCCACGGCTCTTTTCGACAGCATCGGCGCTACCCTCGACGTCGCCTACGACTCACGCTACTACTTCCGTGGCCTCTGGTTCGCTGACAACATCGTCACCACCGCTCTCAACCTCTCCATCCCTGTCACTGATAAGCTGACTTGGGGCGTGGGCGCAGCCTATATCTCCACGTTTGACACTCCCTTCGTGCCTGCTGCAACCGCCCCTCTGGGTTCGGCTGACAAGGGATTCGATTACTCGGAGCTCGATCTGTTCACCTCCCTCAGCTACAACGCTGGCTGGGCTAAGTTTGGCGTCCAATATCAGTATTACTACTATCCGGATAGCTATGCTGGCTCCTCCCCTTACGGCGTTGGTCCTGGCGGCCTGGGCACCGGTGGCCCGAATGCAGGTAACGACCCTGAATTCGGCATCAACGGCGCTCACGAGCTTGGTTTCACCATGGCCATCCCTCTCGGAGCTGCCAATGTGTACCTCGGCTATTACTACGACTTCCAGGTCGGTGGTTCCTACTTCCAAGCCGGTGCTGACTACACCTTCGCGGTCACGGATTGGCTGAGCATCGTTCCCTCCCTTCAGGCGGGTTATGGCATCGACTACTACACGGGTAATCAATCTACCGTTCTCACCCACCTGAACGGCCAGTTTCCCCTCGACGCCAACACCTCTGGCTTCACCCACCTCCTGGTGTCTGTGGCCGCTCCTGTGAAACTCACCAAGTCTGCTACTTTCACGCCTTATGTGGCTTGGAATCACAGCCTCGACCTTCGTTCCTCGCTGAACCTCACCGAGCACAACGAAGTGTACTGGGGTGCCAAGCTGAGCATCGCGTTCTAATCTCGTCGCGGGACTGGTTCTCCCGCTTCATCACTGATCTAATGGTTGGGAAGCTCCCGGTCTGTTCGCAGGCCGGGAGCTTTTCTTTTGCCGTAACGCAGCGTGCTCGCTAGCCTCGACGGCCTCATGGCAGATCAAACCTCCCTCAACTGGAACTCGCGCAACGTCACCCGTGGCTGGCAGCGCGGCATCACAGCCTTCTACTGGGGCCTAGGCTTCAAAGAGGAGGATTTCGATAAAGCGCAAATCGGCATCGGCACGCCGCTGTTGGATGGAAACATCTGCAATGTGCATGCGCACGAGCTCGCGAAACTGCTAGCCCAAGGCTGCGCAGAGGCGGGCATGGTCGGCTTCCCTTTTGGCGTCTCGCCAGCAAGCGATAACATCACGCAGGGCAACATCGGCGGCGCGGCCTCGCTTTGCTCCCGCAACCTGATGGCCAACGGTGCCGAGATGATCTGCACGGCACACAGCTATGATGCGATCATTGGCCTGCATCATTGCGACAAGAACGGTCCCGCCTTTGCCATGGCGCTGGCTCGCACGAATTTTCCCGGACTCATCGTCAATGGTGGCAGCATTATGCCGGGCTGCCACAAAGGGCAATCGACGAGCATCCTCGATGTCTATGACGCCGCGGCGAAGGAAGCACAGGGCACCATGAGCTGGGATGAGAGCGAGCAGATCATCCGCACGGCCTGCCCCGGCCCCGGCGGCTGCGGCATCGCGGCTTCATTCAATACTTGGGGCATCACGCTGGAGGCGATGGGTCTGAGTCTGCCAGACACCTCCTCCATGCCTGCCATCGAGGCTGGAAAACGCGAGGAATGCCTCCGCGTCGGCAAAGCGGTGCGCAACCTTCTCGAAAAGAACATCCGCCCGCGTGACATCATCACCAAGCAATCGCTCACGAATGCCATGACGGCCATCGCCGCCATCGGCGGCAGCACGAACGGCGTCATCCACCTCCTCGCCGTCGCCCGCGAGGCCGGTGTGGACTTCACGCTAAGCGATGTGCAGGCGATCTGCCGGAAAGTGCCCGTGCTGTGCAGCTTCGCGCCACGCGGACGCGGCACCATGGTCGATCTGCATCGCCTCGGCGGCACCACGATGCTTTTGAAGCATATTTTCGACGCGGGATTGCTCGATGGCTCCTGCATAACCGTCACAGGCAAAACCCTGGCCGAAAATCTCGCCAGCGCCAAAGCGGTGCCGTTCCCAAACGCCCTCATCGCGCCGCATGACAAGCCCTTCAAAGAGTATGCCGACATCCAGGTGTGCTTCGGCAACCTCGCGCCGCATGGCATGGTCTTTAAAGTGTCCTCACTCAAAGAGCCGCGCTTCATCGGCCGTGCGATCTGCTTCAACGACAGCAAAGGCGTCTTCGAGGCCGCTGCGCAGGGCCGTATCAAGCCCGGTCACATCGTCATCATTCGCGGCAGCGGCCCCGTGGCGCTCGGCATGCCGGAAATGCACGTCGCCAGCGCCGCGCTCGCTGTGCCGGAGCTGTATGGCAAGGTCGCCCTCATCACCGATGGCCGCGTCTCCGGCGTCTCCGCTGGTGCGGTAGGCGTGCATTGCACCCCGGAGGCCGTTTTGGGCGGCCCCATCGCCAAAGTGCAGGACGACGACGAAATCGAGTTCGACCTTCTGAAAGGCACCATCGAGGTCAAAGCCGATCTCGAAGCTCGAAAAGCCGAACCGGTCGAAGTTTCGCATCCCTTCGGCTACCTCGCCGATTTCGCCGCGACGGTTACCCAGGCGCATGAAGGCTGCGTGCCAAAGTGGACGCTCTCACGGCCCCCGCCACTCCAGATCACGCCGTAGCGTCCTGGAGGTGCCTCTGCACGAGGTGGTAGGCCTTGCAGGGCTGCGGTGACGCGGTCTTGAAGTTGGGTGGCACTTTTGGATCTCGCCGAAAGACCTTCCTCGCAGTAGGCTGTCGTTGAAAATCATTTAAGCCAAGATGCTCCATTCCATGATTCCAACCCGTTTCATCGCTTTAGCCAGTGGCTTGGTTGCTATCTCAGGTCACGCTGCTCCTGGCGATCTGGATCGCACTTTTGCGCCCGGTGTGGTGAATACACCACTGGGGGAAAGTGGCCCGGTCACAGCGATGGGAGTCTTGAATGATGGGAGGGTGGCCATTTCCGGACCATTCGGTGGCACCTCATTCATTCCCATGTATTTGACTCATCGCTATCTGGCCGATGGCACTCCCGATTATGGATTTGGAGAACGAGGGATCGATTCCCGCACCTCGGGGGGAATCCAAATCTCCGAATTCCTTGCTCAACCAGACGGGAAGCTCCTCGTCGTGGTTGATGCGCCCGGCGTGCTGTTGATCCGTCAGAATCCAGATGGCTTGCCTGATGCGTCATTTGGTCAGGGCGGCTCTTTGACTGTCGATGAAGAGTTCGAGAGTACATCCATCTCCCTGCTGTTGGAACGCGCGGTCAACGGAGATATCTTGTTAGCGGGGATCTCTGCCAACACTGGCCAGACGCTTCTCCGCCGTTTGCTGCCGAATGGCACGCCAGATGTGACCTTTGGAATCAATGGTGTGGCTCGTCATGCCATAAGAGGCAGCTGCATGACGGTGCAGCCAGATGGAAAAATTCTGTTAGCGGGTCGCATCCCAGTGGCTGGCGGCGGGGTAACTCTGGGGGTTGTTCGCTTTTTGACGGATGGCTCGCCGGACGCCCTCTTCGGAACCGCAGGAGTGGCCACCATGCCGACCGGCGTGTTTGGGATCACCACACAGGCAGATGGAAAGATCATGCTGACCGGGGTACAAGTGAGCCGCTTGAATGCCAACGGCACTCTGGACACCTCATTTGGTACTGGCGGACATGCGACATCGCCATTCGCCGGTGCTTCCATTGCCATCAAGCCCATGATCGCTGCCGATGGCAGGGTGCTGGTGCTCGGCAGGCACGAGACGACAAGCAACCCGCTCGTGACGCATCACCATGTGGTATGTTACAATACGGACGGAACGCTCCATCTGCCGTATGGGGCAAACGGAGTGGCTATCCCTGGACTCGAGGCCGGTTATCTCGGCGATGAATTCGGTCCTGCGGCCTATGCGTCCCAGCTCGCCGACGGGAAACTTCTCGTCGGGGCAGCGGTATGGAACGGGCATTTCTCCAGCTTCTCAATGATCCGGCTCAAGTCAGACGGCACACGGGACGACACTTATGGCGGCGGTGTGCTTCGTCTGAATAGCCGCGACTATTTGTATCCTAGCTTTAGTAGCTTGGGAGGGCTGGCTCTGCAGCCGGATGGCGGCATCGTGTACTCGGGATCAATGACCAGCTTCCAGGCTTCCGGTTACGCGGAAGTGCGTGCCTTTCACTCCGATGGTCGGGCCAACACCTCTTTTGGGAACGGAGGCACACTACAGATGACGGGTCCCAATGACGGACAGCTTTACGGTAGTGCCATTCTGCCGAAACCGGACGGGCGATTCGTGCTAGGTGGTCGAAATACGACCACCCGGCGGTGGATCCACAGTCAGCGTCTCTCTAACGGAACGGCTGATCCCAGCTTCAATTCAGGCCTTGTGTCTGTCACGAACATCGGGACGACTTCTTCGACCTTCTTGAATGCCATGCAGCTCGATGGCAGCGGTCGGGTCGTGAGCTTCGGCCATTTGCGAGGAGCAGGTTCCCTCCAGGACTTCGTCCTGACCCGTCATCAGGCTGATAGCGGTCTCGACACCACATTCGGTTCGAATGGAGTGGTCATCACGTCAGTCGGCGGCGATGATTCGGCGGCCTGCATGGTCATCCTGCCGGATGGGAGGATTCTTGTGGGTGGAAGCACCCGCGTTTCGACCGCATCGCCCACCTCTTCACCGGCGATGGCTCGTTTTCTCCCGAATGGCAGCTTGGACGTCTCCTTTGGAACTGGAGGCATAATTTCGAGCGTTGGTGCATTGAATGCCTCCGTCAACGGGCTGGCCCTGCTGCCTGATGGGCGTTTCATCGCTGCTTTGGGCAGTTTCGGCAGTTCAGGCCAAAACCAGAGGCCAAGCCTCCTGAGATTCATGCCTTCTGGGATACTCGATACCTCCTTTGGCGAAAATGGCGTGGCGGCCGGTCTGCCTGCCGATGCCTATCACTTCGGTAGCTTGAGGGATGTCCAAATACAGCAAGACGGGAGAATCGTGGCGGTAGGCGACTTGAGAGACCCTACCAGCATGAATCTTCATCATGATGTGCTTGTGCTACGATATGAGGCCGACGGTTTCTTGGACCCGTCTTTTGGTCACCTTGGAAAAAGACTCGTTCCCATGAGCAGTGGAAACAGCCGGGGGCTGAAGGTAACCATTCAGCCTGACAATCAAATCCTTGTCTCGGCATCAGGCACGTCTGGCGAAAGCACATCGACAGTCAATTTCCAGAGCATCATCCGTCTCGAAAGCGGCCCGTTGCTGGCGAATCTGACCCTCGAAGCTCCCGCAGATCGTTCGGCGTCTGGGGTGAGGCTGCGTGGCACGGTGAATCCGAATGGCTTTGCCACCACGGCGTTCTTTGAATACGGGCCGACGGCATCTTATGGCCAGAGCATTCCCCTCACCCTCGCGGATGATGATGGCACGGTGACGGAAAGCGTCGAAACGCTACTCTCTGGCCTCTCGGGAGGCACCAGCTTTCATTATCGACTCACTGCGACAACGGCGGCTGGCACACGCAGCACGCCGGACACCACCTTTTCGACCTTCTCCAGCCTCGAAACCTGGCGGCAGACGAACTTCGGCAGTGCGGGCAACTCGGGCAATGCCGCTGACACGGCGGATTTCGATCTCGATGGCGTGCCGAATCTGATCGAGTGGGCCTGCGGGCTGTCGCCATCCCTGCCGTCTCGTTTGGACACGCCAGTGAATGTGAATGCATCCGTGATTGAGTTCACCTACACGCGGGACATAGCGGCCGTCGGTGCGGTGTATCAGGTCGAATGGAGCGATTCACTGCCAGGAACCTCATGGAGCACGGCGGGCGTCTCTGAGACTGTCTTGAGCCTGTCCGGCACGATTCAGACGGTGAAGGCGACATTACCTGCTGGTAGCAATGGTGGACGATTTGTGCGACTGAAGGTGCCGGGGCCGTTGTGACGTTGATGCACCGACGAGTCGTCAGCCTTTTGGTTTTAGGCGACGAATCGTCGCCACTCCATGGTCACTTCACCGCCACGCCCACCGCAGGAGGTGTGAGCACTTTTTGCAGAGGGCGGGGATAGACGCCGAGGGCGAGGATCACGAGGGCGAGGCCGCAGGCGATGGCTTTGGTGAGCGGAGCGAGGGTGAGGGCGGGCTTTTCGCTGCCTTCGGTGGTGTACATCGCCAGGATGATGCGGAAGTAGTAGTAGAACCCGGCGGCGGCGGCGATGACGGCGCAGGTCAGGGCTCCCCAGAAGCCGTGATCGACGAGGCTGAGGAAGACGAACATCTTGCCGATGAAGCCAGCGGTGAGCGGCAGGCCGGCA